>NZ_BJWE01000003.1 GCF_007990205.1 Pediococcus parvulus
AAAGAATTCAAAAAAGCTTTCCTCTCCTTATTTAATTTGTAAACCCTATTAGCAAGGGTTGAAACCAGCGGACAGAACGCTGTACCCAATAGTTCATTCTGCTTTAATACTTGACGTTATTTGATGCTAATCGTAATTCAACGATGCGTGAGTTTTTAGTTTGTGTGCAAACACTTAATAAAGCCTGGCCAACATCTTCTGGTGTCAAAAAGCCAGATTTAGCAACACCTTCTTTGGTTCTACCAAAGCCAACCTCAAATTCGGTGGCACCAGCATGAGGACAGAAAACACAGGTTCTGATACCTTTATCTAATAATTCTTTGTCTAATGCTTGTCCTAGGCCTCGCAGGGCAAACTTGCCACAAGTGTAGGCAGTTTCATCAGCATGACCCACAACTCCAGTTACAGATGAGACCATAATGATTTGACCATCATGTTGTTTTACCATTGTAGGGACGGTTTGTTTTGTGAAGGCAAAGGCGCTTCTTACGTTGGTATCCATGACTAAATTGTAATCCGCCATTGTGGTATCGGTGATTGAAAGCGTACGACCAATTCCAGCATTGTTTACCAGAATGTCAATTTTGCCAAAGGTTTGTATTGCTAACTTAACGGTTTTGGTTGCTGTTTGTTCTTCTCTAGCGTCACCAGCGTAGTAGACAGCCTTAACACCCATCTTTTTACACATGTCGGTAACTTCTTGAAGTCGATCTTTTCTTCGTGCTGTCAAAACTAGGTTACAACCAACTGCGGCAAAAACAAGAGCAGTTCCCCGGCCAAAACCTGAGCTTGCACCAGTAATAATCGCAACTTTTCCATCTAATTTTCCCATAATATGAGCCTCTTTCTTAAAAATTTTAATTTATTTTATTCTGGTTGATCAGCCGATACGGAAATATCATGGTGTTTCTTGAATTGTGCTAAAGTGTCTGAATATTTTTTTATTGCAGTGTCGGTAGCAAACCTTCCAAGAGGGAGGCGTAAAGGCAAATCATTTGCCTGATCGTAAATAATTTCGGCAGCCTTGTTTGGATCACCAGCCTCGTGATGCGCCCCATTTTTATTATTTTCTATGAAGTCTTTAAATTGTTGATAATCGGCAATTTGGGGCAAAATTTTCTTTGAGGATCGGCCAGCCCAGTCTGTACGAAAGCCACTCGGTTCAATTAGCATTACTTTAATATTGCAGTCGGCAACTTCCTTGGCTAACGATTCACTGATACCTTCGACGGCATACTTTGAGCCATGATAAAACGAAAGAGTTGGGAATGAAAATAATCCACCAATTGAGGAAAAGTTGATGATAATTCCTGATTTTTGTTTGCGCATAGTGGGTAAAACACTACGAGTCATATCAACTAATCCCCAAACATTAACAGCAAACATATATTTAACGGTTTTACGATTACTTTCTTCAAAAGTACCAAAGTAGCCTAAACCAGCGTTGTTAACCAAAACGTCAATTGTGCCAAATATGGTGTTTGTTTTTTCAACAACGGCTTGAATTTCATGCTGATTTGTCACATCCAATGTTAGTTTTTGAATCTGACCATGATTAAATTCATCTAAGTAGTGTAATTTTTCAATATTACGTGCAGTCGCGACTAAATTCACAGTACCTTTTTTTGCTAGTAAAGTTGCTAGAGCTTTACCAAACCCACTTGAAGTTCCGGTAATAAGCCAAGTTTTGTTAGTCATAAATAAGATCTCCTCTTTTTTATTTCTTGATTCTAGGTTAGAATACGACTTAAACAGAGGTTTAAGTCAAATGAATGTGAGATAATATTTTGAGATATTCAATTGGAGAAGCTGCCGAAAAAATTGGTACTAATCCGTCAACATTACGGTTTTACGATAAAAAGGGGCTTTTACCGTTTGTGGATCGTGATGAAGCTGGAAGACGAAAATTTAAGGATAATGATTTCAATTTTTTGGAAGTTATACAGTGCTTGAAGAAGAGTGGGGTACCTGTTAAAGACATTGCTAAGTTTATTAATATGTGTTTGCAAGGTGATGGAACTTTAAAAAAACGTTATGATTATCTTGATAATGAGGAACAAGTTTTAGAAAAAAAGGTTCAAGAAATGCAAGCTCGATTGGATTTTTTGCGATTTAAAAAATGGTATTATAAAACGTCTGTGGAAGCCGGCACGGAAGCCATTCATTTTACACCCGGAACCAATTTTGTGGATCCAACGACTCACGATCAGTACAAAGAGAAATTGCGAGAAACTTCTGATATTCATGATCTGATTGATTTATAAAGGTAAAAAAAGACTGAAAAGTTGTAAAACTTTCACAGTCTTTTTTCCTATTATTGACGTTTTGTTTTTGCAAATGAAAAAACTGCAACACAGCCCAAACCAGTGTGACTGGCAATTGTAGGCCCAATATGTTCTAACAAAATCTGTGCATTTGGGACAAGCTTATAAATATGATTCCGAACAATTCTGGCAGCCTTATCATCAGCACTTGTTGCAATAAGAATTCTGGGGTCGTATTTGTTTTCAAGTTCCTTGACGGTATTTGCAGCAAGGGCTTCTAGTGACCGCCGTCGAGACCGAACTTTTTTAACTGGTCGTAAATGACCACGCGTGTCAACATCCATCACTGGTTTGATCTGTAAAAGTGATCCCACAGCTGCTGAGGTTCGCGAAACTCGACCACCATGATATAGATAATTAAGATCATCCACGGTAAACCACTGACGGTAATGCAACCGGTTATTAATCAGCCAGTTAGCTAGCTCATCAATTTTCATGCCTGAATTTTGCCGATCAATCGCGTCAAGAAGCATCAAGCCTTCACCACAACATGCTGCCAGAGAATCAACTAGATAGATTTGTGCATTTGGATAGGCGTGCACTAACATTTTCTTTGCCTGTTGGGCGTTATTAAACGTACCACTTAGGCCTGACGAAAAGCCAAGGTACAAGATAGGTATATTGGCCTTTACATAAGGTTTAAAAAATTCAATAAATTGACCGATATTAATTTGAGTTGTTGATGGCATGATACCCTGACTAATTTTTTGATAAAAGTTAGTTAAATTGAAATGGTGTTCTAAATCATCCGTATATTCGGAGCTACCAATCGTGACGTGCATGGACACAAACTTTATATTATTATCAGCCAGAAGTTGATAAGGTAAATCGACGGCTGAATCTGTTAATAACTGATACATGATGTTCTCCCTTGCTTATAGTTACCGTCACATTGTACGCTCATTGTGTAGGTAAAGGCAATTGCAATCAATTGTAATGAAGTTGAAAGACTGTAAAAGTATATAGTTTAGAGTTACTAAAGGATACTGTAGACCAAGGAAACGACCAGCAAAATTGAGATGTCTTGCTGGTCGTTTTCCTAGGTCGTAAATGCTAAAAATTTGATTTAATTTTAGTAGAATTGGCAACCTGTTCTTTGTGTTGCCGATCTAAGTCCTGTAATTCTTTTTCTGACGCAACTACGTGATCATAGTAATGATCCAGTTTGTAGTGTAAATGGTCAATGGCCAATTGTAGATCATCGCGCTTTTTTTCCATGTCATTTAATTGTTCTTTCAACAATGCAGTTTGTTCCTTATTGGTATCATTCTTTGAATCAAACAATTCAATGAAACGCCGTAAATTTTCAATGGTCATCCCGGCTGCCCGCATCTTTTTAACAAAATTGATACGGCGAATAATTCGGGCATCAATTTCACGATTACCAGTGTCACTACGATCAATTGCAGGAATTAATAGTTCTTTTTCATAGTAGCGAATGGCAGCAGAAGAAACGCCAGTTTGTTTGCTAGCTTCTTTAATATTCATTTTTACACCCGTCCTAAATTTTTATAACTTAATTGTAACTCACCGTGGCATAAGCTGTGCAAAATTTGATTATAAACGTTATCAATGGAAAAAAATTCAATTATAATATATGACTATTAGTCATTGTTTTTTTGAACTAAACTATTGTATACTAATTTTTGAGGTGAGTGAAGTGGGAAAACGTGAAGATAATGCGATCGCGACACGGAAAAAGTTGATCAGTACGGCTAATCAGTTGATCGTGCAACATGGTTACGAGAATATTTCGGTTGATGCGATCGTTAAGGCCAGTGGTATTGCAAAGGGCACCTTTTACAATTATTTTGACCGTAAGGAAGACCTGATTTTTGAACTGAGTAAGCAGCGTTTTGCCCCGATTACAGCTCGGACAACCGAGTTAACAAATGATGATCCACTTTCTAATATCCAGCGGTATCTAGTTGATTTTATGACCGTGATTGCAGATTCTAAAATCGGGTTGGCTCGCCAGTGGGTACGTTATATCAGCGCTTCATCTGCTAACAATGCAAAGTGGCAATTTGATGTCCAATCCTTTGAGCGCCTGTTGATGAAACTAATTGACCTTAACCAATTGAAAATCGCGACACCGGTTCATCAGTTAGCTCAATTATTGTTGACGCAATTATATGGCGTAATTTTAACCTGGTGTATTACGTCGGAAACACTTGATCCAGTTGCTACGGTTAAACGCTTTTGCGCGCTACAATTACCCAGTTTATTAGGACCGTATTTAGTTAAAGAGTGAAAATAACCGCCAGAAATTGGCGGTTAACTTAATGCCAAAATATGACCATTAGTCATTTTTATTAGAATTACTGATGAATTTATTGAAAGGTCGTGCCATTATTTGCAATGTCACAAATATTAATGCTCATGTAGCACCATGGCGTAGTGCACAGACATTGATTATGTTTTTCGTAGCAGATAATACCGAAGCGTAAGCTCAATATTCACAAATAGGTATGGTTATGAGTTAGTGGTAGTACAGCCATATACGCTAATTATACGGTACACGATATTGTTATACAGCGGCAACAAAAGCAATTAAAAAATGGTTAGGAGTGGTTACAAATGACTAAGCAACAACAAGTATTAACTAAATTATCGATTTTATTGGTGTCGGTGATTACAGCTTCGGCACCGGCAATCAATGCGAATATTCCGGTATTAGCGAAAGCTTTTCCCAGCGTACCTTTAGCTCAAATTGAATTATTGACGACGATTCCATCATTATTTTTATTGATCGCAATTTTATTAAGTAACTGGGTCGCTCGTAAAATTGGTTTGAAACAGACGGTTTTAGTCGGGGTTGCTATTACAGTGATTGCTGGTTTGGCGCCAATTATGATCACCAGCTTTCCCTTATTGATGTTATCACGGGCGGCATTTGGTTTTGGGGTGGGGCTGTTCAATTCTTTATTGGTCAGTATCATCAGCTACTTTTTCCAAGGGTCAGAACGGTCACAAACTTTAGGCTTTCAAAGTACTTTTGAAGGGTTAGGTGGCGTTTTAGTCACCTTTATCGCGGGCCAATTAGTCCGTTTTAATTGGCATATGTCGTTTTGGGCCTATGTGATCACGGTACCAGCATTTGTAATGTTTGCGCTGTTTGTGCCACGTATTCCTAAGGCGCAGCCGCAACAAAAAACGGCGCAGCAGTCTTCTCATTTACCGAAAGCAATTTTTGGTTATCTCATTTTGACCTTTGTTGTGATCACTTTTTACATGATCATGGGGATCAAGGTTCCAACGTTGATGGTCAGTGCAGGTTACGGTACTGCGACTTCAGCGAGCTACGTAATTTTAGCCTTAAGTCTTGGTGCCATACTTGGTGGGCTACTATTTGGCCGTTTATTCACTTGTTTAAAGGATCGTATTTTGATCGTTGCCTTTACCGCATTAACGCTGGCAATGGTGGCCATTGCAGTGTCCAATGCGACTTGGTTAACAGTAATTGGTGGCTTTTTGACTGGAATCGGCGCACGCTTATTCTTCCCTTGGGTTCTAAACGCCGTCAATTTAGAAGGTAGCGGCAATACTTTAGCAACGTCACTGATCTTGATTGCCTACAACTTAGCTGGCTCTTTATCGCCTTATACCGCTTTGTTGTTACAAAATAGTTTGCACATTGCCAGTATCCAAAACTTGTTCTGGCTCAATACGCTGGTATTTGTCATTTTAGCGGTGGTCTTTGCCTTTATTAGTTGGCGACGGTCAGCCAATGTGGCTAAATAATTTTGCGGATGAATGTTTATTTAAAAAAAGATAATTAAAGGTTGCCTTACAGTAACTGCAAGGGTATAAGCTAGCTTTGAATTAAAAACAAATTAATTTTTGGAGGTCAAAATTATGGCAATTAGCAAAACGGCACAACAAAATCATGAACACTTATTTCCTGGCTTGGTTTCAACACTGAAACAAACCGATCCGGAATTTATTGAAGTTTTCGATAATTTCACTTTTGATGAAATTTTAAAGTATCAGGATCTAGATTTAAAATTACGCATGCAGGTGACCCTAGCCTCATTGATCGCTATGCAATGTGTCAATGAATATAAGGCCATGTTGAATGGAGCTTTAAATATTGGCGTAACACCGATTGAAGCTAAGGAAATTGTTTATCAGGCAGTACCTTATGCTGGTTTAGGTAAAGTCTTTGATTTCTTGCAAGCAACCAATGAAGTATTGACGGAACGCGGGATCAAATTGCCACTTGAAGGTCAAGCAACAACAGATCCAGATAATCGTTATGAAAAAGGTTTGGCAACGGTCAGAGGAATAGTTGGGGATACGGTTGATAATATGTTAAAAACCGCACCAGCCAGTCAAAAACATTTCGCTACATTTTTAGCTGATAACTGTTTTGGTGATTTTTATACCCGTAACGGTTTGGACGTAAAAACACGGGAATTATTGACCTTTGCCATGCTGATTTCCATGGGTGGCGCTGATCCTCAAGCTAAAGGTCATATTGCGGCTAATGCCAACGTAGGTAATAGCAAGGAAACGCTGCTTTCAGTCGTCACTGTGTTGTTACCATTTATTGGTTATCCACGTAGTTTGACGGCTTTGAGTCTGTTAAATGAAGTTTTACCGGAAAAGCAAGCTTAAACTGAAAAAATTAAGGTAAGTACGGTACAAGGTGTTACTACTGGTGGTGTTGTTAAACAAAAAATCCTGGCGACTAGTATTGTAGTAGTTACACCTGCTAAGATAATCAAGCAATTAAATAAGTTTTAACCAGAAAGGTCAGTTGACAATGAAAATCACATTTAATGAATCCGCATATCCATTAGAACCCGAGAAGAATCATACAGCTGCAGCAATTCAAAAAAAGTTTCCACAAACGTTAACGTTGCAGCGTCGGGGAGACATTGAGTACTATGCTAAACTAGCATTTCAGCCGGTAACTGTTGGCGTCACAACAACGGCACAAATTCATGCTGGTGGATTATATTATTATGAGGATTGGAATGTCCTCTCTTTTCAGTTGCAGGACGCTGATATTACGCCCTTTAAGATGATTTACTTAGGTGAATTAGAGTCAACTTTTGTCAGATTATTGCGGGACGCCCAGTCTGAATTGACTGTCAAATTGAGTAATGATTAATTTAATACTTGACTTAAAGTTACTGTAAGGTATTAGTATGAACTTAGAAAGTTGAGTAATTAATAAATGGAGGTGCGGCTGTGAGTCTTCTTATGATGTTGCTACCAGCTATTGCTTGGGGAATCTTGCCTCTAGCAGTTGCTAAGGTCAACGGGCGACCAGTGAATCAAATTTTTGGAACTGCGCTTGGTACGTTACTTATGAGTGTTATTGTCTACTTTATTTTGCGTCCACAAATCTCAGTCAGTAATTTTGTATTGGCAGCATTAGCCGGTGCGTTTTGGATTATCGGTCAGTTAGGCCAATACAACGCTTATCGGGCAATTGGAGTTTCTCAGACAATGCCAATTTCTACCGGATTACAGTTGATCGGCACATCATTGATTGGCGTGTTATTGTTTGGTGAATGGGGCGCAGTTAACGCTAAAATTCTTGGTGTTGTTGGAATTGTACTGTTAATTATCGGTATTTTCATGACGGCTATTCATGATCATGGTGTTCAAATTGACCAACAAAAAAGTCAAACTAGTACTTTGATTATGTTAATTTTGACAACGATTGGTTTTCTGGTATATAACTCAATTCCTAAAGCAATGGTGGCCTCTGGTTTAGCAATTTTCTTGCCAGAGTCGGTTGGTATGGTGTTGGCGGTGTTGATTTATATCGTTTTTACGCGACAACTGCAAGTGTTACGGGAAAAGGCTAGTTGGCAAAGCTTACTAGCTGGCATCATTTTTTCTTTTGCAGCGATCACTTATATTCTGTCTATTCATGATAATGGTGTAAATACAGCTTTTGTTGTTTCACAATTGTCTGTTGTTATTTCGACCGTTGGCGGTATGGTGTTCTTACATGAAAGGAAGAGTCGGCGTGAACTGAGATTTACTGTTATTGGGTTAGTATTAATTGTCGTTGGTGCAATTATTACAACAGTTATTTAAGGGGGTACTTAAAATGTATACAGATTTAGAGAGAAAAGTCGCGGTTATTACTGGCGGATCTAAAGGCATTGGGAATGCGATTGCTACCCGTTTTGGTCAAGAAAAAATGGCTGTCGTCGTTAATTATAATAGCGATCCGGTTGGGGCACAAAAGGCTGCTGACCAGGTAATTGCAAATTGTGGTAAAGCTGTTATCGTGCAAGCAAATGTTTCTACTGAAGAAGGTAATCAAGCATTATTACAAGCTGCTCTAGATAACTTCGGCGACCTAGATGTCTGGGTCAACAACGCCGGTATGGAAATCAAATCAGCAACCCACGAACTTTCATTAGATGCTTGGAACAAAGTCGTTTCCATTGACCAAACTGGTGTCTTCTTGGGATCGAAGACAGCGTTAGCTTATTTCAAAGCTCACAATAAAAAAGGTAATATCATCAATATGTCATCGGTTCATGAACGAATTCCTTGGCCAACATTTGCTAGTTACGCAGCTGCAAAAGGTGGCGTAAAGTTATTCACGCAAACAATTGCTATGGAATACGCCAAGGATGGTATCCGCGTCAATGCCATTGGTCCTGGTGCCATCAACACGCCAATTAATGCTAAAAAATTCGCTGATAAAGCACAATATGATCAAACGGTTTCAATGGTGCCAATGAATCGCATTGGTACACCGGAAGAGGTTGCCGCCGGCGCAGCTTGGCTGGCCTCTGACGAATCAAGTTATGTGACAGGCATTACATTATTTATTGATGGTGGGATGACTTTATATCCAGCATTTAAGGATGGTCAAGGTTAAACACATATCTTAAATTAAAATAAGAATGAGTTTTGATCATATGAAATATGCTAAGAGACTTGTTGAACATTTTGGTATTAATTTGAAAGTTTAGTCTCTTGTTTATGAGTAACTTTTTAAAATTTTGACAGGTGTAAAAATTAATGTTATTAAAGAAGTATATTAAATTTGAAAGGAATTGAGCATCGAGCAATTCGGTACTTACGAATGTTCGATTGTTCAGAGTGTGATACTTATGAAATCTGCAATTTTTGAAAAGGCCGGTTTAGTGACAGTACAAAATGTTGACAAACCAAGTCTTCAGGCTGATGATGACGTGATCATCAAAGTCGTTCGAGCTTGTGTTTGTGGTTCTGATCTATGGGCTTATGCGCATGGTGACAACAAAGAAGCACATTCGATTAATGATGGTCATGAAGCCATTGGTATTGTTGAAGAAATTGGCTCGGCAATTACAACTGTGAAACCAGGTGACTTTGTGATTGCACCTTTCACCCATGGTTGTGGAGAATGTGATGCTTGTCTGGCTGGCTTTGATGGGACTTGTGATCGTCACCAAGGTGGGACGAACTGGTCTAATGGTTTTCAATCAGAATATATTCGCTTCCAGTATGGCAACTGGGCTTTGATCAAAATTCCTGGACAACCATCTGATTACACAGAAGGAATGATCAAATCGCTTACAACTTTAGCTGATGTGATGCCAACTGGTTATCATGCGGCGCGTTGTGCCAATGTCCAAAAGGGCGATAAAGTGGTCGTCATCGGTGACGGCGCCGTTGGTCAATGTGCGGTGATTGCGGCAAAATTGCGTGGTGCTTCACAAATTGTTTTGATGAGTCGTCACGAAGATCGTCAACAAATAGCACTCCAATCCGGAGCTACTGCTGTTGTTGCTGAGCGTGGCGAGGTAGGTATTGCCAAAGTTCGTGAGATTCTTGGTGGCGGTGCGGATGCTGCTCTTGAATGTGTTGGCACGCAAGCTGCTATTGAACAAGCACTCGGAGTGCTGCATAATGGTGGTCGAATTGGTTACGTGGGTGTTCCACATTATAATAACCATGCTTTAGGTTCAACATTTGCGAAAAATATCTTAGTTGCCGGTGGTTCGGCTTCAGTAACGACTTACGATAAACAATTTCTGCTTAAGGCCGTTCTTGATGGTAATATTAACCCTGGTCGAGTCTTCACTAAGACATACGGTTTGGATGATATTAACCAAGCCTATCAAGACATGCAAAATCGTAAAACAATTAAGGCAATGGTAGTTGTTTCTGATTAATTTTTGAACAAGCTGGGAAAAAGTTGCTTTTCTCCAGCTTGTTTGTTATAAAACGTAAAATGTTATTTCAATAATTAGGAATCTCTCTGATCTTGTTTTATTATGATGACAGCAATTAAGTTAAAGCTGACAATTTGGTTGGCTTTTTTGTTTTAATAAATGGAGGTCGATTAATGTGAATATTCGAACAGTTAGTGAAAAATTTGATTTACCCGCACCAACATTAAGGTACTATGAGGAAGTGGGACTAATTCCGCCCGTTCATCGAAATTCTAGTGGTTATCGGGATTATGATGCGATTGATTTAGAGTGGGTAAATTTTGCAAAATGCATGCGTGAAACAGACATTTCAATTGACGTATTAAAAGAGTATGCGCTTTTAGCTCAACAGGGTGAACAAACTGAGGAGCAACGCAAACAAATTTTGATTGAGCAACAGCACGTGTTAGAGCAAAAGATGCAGGCACTACAAAATACGCATGATTTTCTCGATACAAAAATTGCAACTTATGAGCAACATGCTAAACAAATGGAACGGATATCCGAAAAATTGAAATAAAACACTTGCCTTCAAGACGACTTGAAGGTTTATTCTTTTCTATGTTGGAATACAGAAAAGAGGATATAGAAATGAATAATTTAAAATTACAAGAAGCATTTTCCTTAAATAATCAGGTAACTTTAAAAAATCATATTGTGATGTCACCAATGACAACGTGGTCCAGGCATGATGATCAAACAGTTTCTGAAAAAGAAGTTGCCTATTATGGTGCTTGTGCCAAAAGTGTTGGCATGGTAATTACAGGGTCAAGTCACGTTCAAGAAAATGGTGTTGGTTTTGCAAACGAGTTGGCCGTGTATGCAGATCGGTTTATTCCTGGATTGACCAAGTTAGCCACAGCAATCAAGGCTGGTGGTGCTAAAGCTGTTTTGCAATTAAATCATTCTGGCAATAAAGCTCTACCAGAATTTATTTCAAATCAGGATGTGGTCAGTGCTAGTGCAGTTTTGGCATACAAAACTGCTTTTGCACCTGAGCAAACGTCACGAGCTTTGGAAGAATCAGAAATACTACAGGTTATCAGAGATTTTGGCTCTGCCACCAAACGTGCAATTGACGCTGGGTTTAACGGTTTTGAAATTCACGGTGCACATGGGTTTTTGATCCAAAATTTTTTGTCACCGCATTATAATCGCCGTGATGACAAGTGGGGCGGTAGTTTAAAAAATCGGTTACGTTTCGCAATGGCTGTAGTTGATGAAGTCAAAAAAGTTGCTGCGAAGTATGCGGACGATTCCTTCATCATTGGCTATCGAATTAGCCTCGAAGAACGAGAAAATGATGGGTTGAGTTTAAATGATACTGAACCCCTTATTGAAAATTTGGTTGCTAAACAAGTTAGTTATTTACATCTTTCATTAGGGGATGCATTAAGTGACCATGAGCATAATAGTACAAATACTGAACCGTTTATTCAACGAATTTCAAAACTAGTGAATCATCGGGTTCCTTTGATTGCAGCTGGTTCGTTTAATTCATTGGAAAGGATGGCAGTTGGACTGGCCGATGGTTTAGATTTAGTTGCGGTGGGTTCTGCTTTGGTTGCCAATCCTGATTTATTTGAGCAGAAAAACCTGTCTTTGAATTTATCAGCCAGTGAAATTGAGTCAATCAAATTACCTGAGTCAATGTTTAGTAAGATTAAAGATTTAGGAGTATTTGCTTTTCAATTTACGAAGTAGGGATGATTGCTTTGCATATTTCGTATGTTTTCTGCTTAAATCGTAAAATAACCATTTTTGCCAATTTCTCGATTTTTTGGTATACTTATTCAGTAGTTCTGGAGAGTTGGCAGAGTGGTAATGCACCGGACTCGAAATCCGGCGAACCGGCTAATACCGGCGCGCAGGTTCAAATCCTGTACTCTCCTTATGAGTAAGATAAAGAAACGCTGAATTTAACCGCGTTTCTTTTTTGGTTACGAGATATAATAAAAAATTAAAACGCTTATTCAGAATTTTCACTGAATGAGCGTTTTGAGTTTGGACCTATAAAATTTATTTGCTTTCTGATTTATCATTGATTGTAAATGAAAGTAAGAATGCAATTACAGCGAGTGCCAATGGGAAAATAAGACCATAGTGTACACCGTTAGTAAATGCGTTTTGTGAATTTAAAGGCGCAGATGAAGCGTGTTGGCCAAGTCCTAATAAACTTGTCGCAACGGCTGTTGAGATAGCACCGATAATTTGTTGGAAAGTATTCATAATGGTACTGCCATCACCAGCAGTACGGGCGTCCAATGCATTTAATCCAAATGTTTGAGTTGGTGACATCGCAACAGGGGCACCAATCATAATGACAATGTGAGCAAGGATGACATACCAAACGGCAGAATTTGAATTTGCTAGTAACAACATCACAACACCAATAATGACGATGAAGAAACCAAGTAAGGCTAGCAAACGGGCACCGAAACGATCGTAAAGACGGCCAGAAACCGCAGAGAATATCGCATTTGCGACACCACCTGGCAGCATAACGATCCCAGTCAATGCGACTGCGATGGCTAATCCATTTTGCCAGAACATAGGAAGTAAGTACATTGAAGATAAAATAATCCCGAAATCTAGCATAACCAGGATGGCACCAATTCTAAAGTTTGGCCGTTGGAAAACGTGAAAGTTTAAAATTGGGGCATCTGAATGTAATTGTCGGTAGATGTAAGCGGCAAGGACTAATAGTGACACAACTAATGTAATTAAAACAGTTGCTGATCCCCATCCATAATTACTTGCCATACTTACAGCAGTTACAAGTCCACCGAAACCAATTGTTGACAATAAAATTGAGAAGATATCAATTTTTGGCTTAGTTAAGTTGTTTACATTTGGTAAATATTTAATGGCAAAAAATGTTCCAATGAGTAAAAATGGAACAAACAACCAAAAGATCCACCGCCATGAAAGAACACCTAAAATGATTCCTGACAATGTAGGACCAATGGCTGGGGCAAACATAATAACTAAACCAATCAAACCCATTGCAGTTCCCAACTTATACGGTGGGAAGATCAAGGTGGCAACTGTAAACATTAATGGTAAGACCAAACCAGTAGCAATTCCTTGAATCATTCGGCCGATTAACAATATCGCAAAAGTGGGTGCGACAGCCGAAATGATGGAACCAACAATGAAATCAATTAACCCGAAAATGATTAACTGACGGGTTGAAAACCATTTGGTCAGTAAACTTGAAAGTGGGAGCACAATCCCAATGATCAACATGTAACCTGTGACCAACCATTGAATTGTCCCAACACTAACGTTTAACTTCGTCATCAGGCTTGGCAATGCAATGTTAAGGGATGTTTCACTTAACATGCCGACAAACCCTCCAATTAACATACCCATCATGGCAAGCATAGGATGTTTAACAGGTACAGTTGCTGACGGTGCAACTTGTTTATTTTCCGAACTTTCTGACATAACTAAAAACTCCTTTTCTCTTTTTACCAGACAATTGATTACACTATCATAGTTTTTTTCTTCACGTAAGTTTTTTACGCCAAAAAACTGTAAGTAAGCGTTTTACAAGCGACTTTTGACATTTTAAGGTTTCCTAAACGCGCTTGCGATAAGTTGGAGCTAAGAGAATTATCTATGCTAAAATAGGTAACAACGATTTATGGATACGGAAAATGGAGGATAACGATGATGAAGGTTGGAATAGATAAAATTGGATTCTACACACCCAAATGGTATGTCGACATGGCAAAATTAGCGCGAGCACGAAATGAAGAGCCCGACAAATATTTAATTGGGATTGGTCAGACTAAACAAGCGGTTATTCCAAATTCTCAAGATGCCGTTACGATGGCAGCAAATGCGGCCGATCAAATTGTAAACGATGATAATCGTAAAAAAATTGATCTTATTTTATTCGGGACTGAATCTGGGATTGATAATTCCAAGTCAGCGGCAATTTATCTGCAACGTTTATTAGGGTTACCCAACACAATTCAGAGCGTGGAGTTGAAACAGGCCTGTTATGCCATGACGGCGGGGATCCAGCTAGCTAAAGACCATGTTTTGGCTCATCCTGATAGCCAAGTTTTGGTAGTGGGGGCAGATATTGCTCGATATGGACTGCACAATGCCGGTGAACCTACTCAAGGTGGTGGGGCAATGGCCGTTGTTATCAGTGCTAATCCGCGCATTTTAGCAATTGAGAACGGTTCTGCCCATTATGTAGCAGACATCATGGATTTTTGGCGACCACTTTATGCAACAGAAGCATTAGTGGATGGTAAGTATTCTTCAAAACAGTACATCGAGTTTTTCCAACAGACATTCGCACAGTACCAAAAACAACACGGTCTAGAGATTTCTGATTTACAAGCCTTAGTTTTTCATTTACCTTATACGAAAATGGGGTTGAAGGCCTTAAGGGCGATCTTGCCAGAAACGGATGAGAGCCATGCCAATCAGTTGTTACGTGAATTTGAGTATTCTCGCGTTTTTAATCGCCAAGTAGGCAATCTGTATACGGGCTCTTTATACTTGAGTTTGTTATCATTACTAGTGAATAGTGAGAGCTTAAATGAAACTCAAAAAATTGGATTATTCAGTTACGGATCTGGTGCAGAGGGTGAGTTTTATGTAGCTACGGTGCAATTAAACTATAAGCAAGCCCTGCATGAATCCACAATCACCAATGTTTTAAGTAACCGCGAAGAATTATCAATTCCAGATTACGAAAAAATGTTTAAGTCTCAAATGCCATTGTCAGATGCTGACTTTGTGACAGATTATGAAAAAGACTCTGCAAAGTTTTATCTGGCTGGGCAAAAAGATCAACAGCGTCAATATCAAAAACGTTAAAAAAAGTCGCCTGATATTTTATCGGGCGATCTTTTTTGATGACATTACTTTTATTGAAAATAATTATAAGTGATTGTTCCGTCTTTAGCAGTCAAAATAGGTTTTGAAGTATTATTTGGATTCATTAGTGAAACTTGATAGTTACTTCCTAAATTCTTTTTGATTGATAAGGAGAGCTTTTTAAAGTTGGTCACAACTTGATCAAAGTTTGCGTCCTTTGCGTTAGACGGTGTTTTGATTAAAGATTTCAACGAGCTCACAAAATCTTTATTTGTTGGTTTTACATAAAACGCTTTGGCCGTTCTACTGAAAGTGACAGTTCCAGTTCCAGAATAATTTTTTTGTAGTGAGGCTAGAATATTGTTTTCTTTGACGGATTGAGCTGCTTTTTTTTGCTTGTTAGTCTCGTCAGGAAACGCATTAGCACCTGCACTTGAAAATGTGCTTGCAAACTTCTTTGTAGATTTTGAAGTAGTCTGAACTGAACTTGAAGTTGCAGTGGACTGCGTTGATGACTTTGATTTTTGCCAGAAAGGTAAATTAAAGCCACTGAAAATAATTAGGCCTAGACAGACCACAATAAAAAGAATCGGTGAAAATAAGCGTTCGCCATTTTGGATAACCATACTTAGTCTTAGAATGGACAAAATGAGTGCAAATATTGCCATAATGAACAAAAATAACATAAATATTCCCCTCACAGGTCATTTTCTTATATTATCGCGCAAACCATACCAAAGTACAATCGTATAAACGAGGCTTGTCAATTGATTGACGACAATACTTATTGTTATCATGAGGATATACTAATAAATGGTGGCGATTAATATGCTAACTAGATTCAAGATTGGGATGTTGGTAAAATGTAAAAAGTGTGATGATTTAGATTATCCATTCATTGGCAAAATTATGAATATTTTAAGGACAAAGTTGGTAATTGAAATTCTGCAAGTTAATTACCGTGAGCGTTACAAAGCTGCATTAATTCAGTATAATACAGTTGTTGAAGCAAAGAATTGCATACCAATTCGGTTACTCCGAGTCAATATTAACAAAGAAAATTACAAATGAGGCTTATCATGAAGATTATTGTGGCGCCGGATTCTTTCAAAAATAGTATGACTGCCAAAGTGGCCACGGAGCATATTGTGGCAGGATTAACAAAAGCTCGACCAAATTTAGATTGTGTTCCATTGCCAATTGCTGATGGTGGTGAGGGAACAATGGTGGCACTTATGAGTCATCTGGGTGGTTCAACGCATACATTAGAGGTTGAGGATGCGCTTGGAAGATCAATTAAGGCTCAATTTGGGATGACTAAGGATCAAAAAACTGCTGTCATCGATATGGCATCAGCGAGTGGAATTGAACACTTAAAAACTGCTGAACTTGATGCCATGAAGACTTCTACTTTTGGTACAGGTCAACTAATTAAAGCTTGTTTGCAGTATGGTCCTGAAAAGATTTTTATAGGTGTTGGCGGTAGTGCAACCAATGATGGTGGGGTTGGTGCTGCAATGGCACTTGGCTATCAATTTTTAGATGGGCAAGGTGAGTCTATTCAATTAGGAAACGTTGGGTTGAAGGATCTTGAAAAGATAGTTAAGCCACGAAATATGTCCTCAATCCCACCGATTTTTGTTTTGAATGATGTTGGCAATCCGCTTTTGGGGGAAAAAGGAGCTTCTAAAATTTTTGGCCCTCAAAAAGGGGCTACACCCGAAAATGTCATTGAACTCGAAAATAATTTAAAACATTTGTCTAAAATTGTCCAAAAAAAATTGCATACAAATTATGCTAATGACTGGGGAACCGGTGGAGCTGGTGGATTAAGTTATGGGTTAAAATCTTTTTTTAACGCTGAACTGGATTCTGGCATTGATAAAGTATTAGAAATTAGTCAATTCGAGAAACTTTGTCAGGATGCTAATTATGTCATAACTGGAGAGGGGTCTTTTGATACACAGTCCAGAAATGGGAAAGTTCCGTTTGGTGTTGCAAGTGCTTGTTTGAAATGGAATCCATCTTGTCAGGTAATTGTGTTGGCGGGTAAGATTGCACCAAATCTGACGAATTTACCTAAAAATATTCAACTGGTTAAAAACATTAATGATGAGGTACCAATTGATAAACGAACGTTACAAAACGGCTCAGTAAATATTCAAGAAACTGCTCGTTGGTTAGCCACAGATTATCTTCCTGAAAAATAAAAAGCGCGAGAATCATTAATTCTCGAGCTTTTTTATCTTTTAATAGATTTGATCACGATAGAGGCCAACGACACGGCCAAGAATGCTGACATTTTGAAGAATTATTGGAGCCATTGTATCGTTTTCAGGTTGCAAACGGATGTGATCAGATTCCTTGAAGAACCGCTTGCAGGTTGCTTCATTTTCATCGGTCATTGCAATGACGATATCACCATTGTCGGCTGAAGTCTGTTTGCGCACAATAACTTGATCACCATTTAAAATGCCAGCTTGAATCATACTTTCCCCGCGAATTGTTAACATGAACAATTCACCATCTTCATGTTCAAACTCTGGTGGCAACGGGAAAAAATCTGTTGCTTCTTCAACTGCTAGAATTGGCACACCTGCAGTAACTGTTCCAAGAACGGGAATCTTATGTGGTGTGGCACTAACTCCAAGTTCTTCGAGACCAAGAGGAGTAATTTCTAACGCACGTGGTTTTGTTGGATCTTTTTGTAAAAATCCTTTTTTTTGCAGCCGTTCAATGTGGCCGTGAACTGTAGATGTCGAGGAAAGTGAAACTGCCTCACCAATTTCACGCACAGTTGGTGGGTAGCCTTTCTCATTTACGTTGTCATATATGTATCGCAGTACAGCCTCTTGCTTGCTTTCAGATGTTTTTGACATAATTGCGCACCTCGCATTTTCTTGTTTTCATTTTACCATATGACCTTAGTGTATTCAAACAAATGTTCGGTTTAATTTTTTGAAAAAATTAATGCAACAGTGTAGAATTATGTTTAAAGAAATCGGGAGTGATTGTATTGGCAGAGGATGAAGAGTTTCAAAAATTAATCAAACGGATTAATGAGTTAGCACACAAGGCTAAAGCTGAAGGATTAACGGATTTAGAAATTATCGAACGTAAAGAGTTGCGACAAAAATATTTAAAACGGTTCCGAGCTGGATTTAAGAGCCAAGTCGAAATGATGCGTATCTTTGACAAGAGCGGTAAAGAAGTTACGCCAGAAAAAGTAAAAAAAGTTCAACGTAAAAAGGGTTTAAGAGATGATTAAATTCAATTTTTCTGTTTTATAATGTCATTTTAATCTTTTCTTATTTAAAATTAATGCTAAAATGAGAGGTATGGAGAAATAAATCGATACTACCTCTTTTATTTTGTGGATATTTTGTGTACTATGAATTAGTATACATATTTGTTAGGAGGTTAGGACTTTGTCAACTGGAATTTGGATTGTAATTGTTATTATCGCGTTATTACTTGGGGCAGTCGGTGGTTTTTTTGCTGCTCGTAAATATATGGAAAGTTATCTTAAAAATAATCCTCCGATCAATGAAGAAATGTTGCGGACTATGATGTTGCAAATGGGACAAAAACCATCGCAAAAGAAATTGCATCAAATGATGAATTCAATGCAGAACCAAGCTAAACATCAAAAGTAGTTTTAAACAATTTTATTAATGATAAAGGACAAAGATTATTTTTGTCCTTTTTTTGTTGCCAAAAATTGGGGAATATGACTTTTAGCTAGTTATAAATAGGAGGGGCAGTCGTGTCAATTTTTCGAAAATTGGGTTGGTTTTTTAAAATAGAAAAATGGAATTATTTAATTGGCGTTATTTTTCTCTTGCTTGTCGCGGTTTTAAATGTTATTCCGCCAAAAATCATTGGTAATTTAGTTCAAGAAATCAGTACCAGAGGTTTAACAGGTTTTTCTTTAACAATTTCACTACTAATTCTTGCTGCTGTGGGCTTTTTACAATATATTTTCCGGTACACATGGCGGTCACGGATTTTTGGCGGAGCTGCACGCCTTGAAAAAACGCTAAGAAGTCGGTTATTTAACCATTATATGCAAATGGATCAAACTTTTTATCAGGAGCACCGAACTGGTGATTTAATGGCCCACGCAACCAACGATTTACAGGCCATTCAGCAAGTAGCAGGGTCTGGAATTTTGTCGTTTGCGGATTCAATTATTACTGGGATTACAACCATTATTGCAATGATGGCATTGGTTGATTGGCGCTTAACCCTATTAGCTATGATTCCATTTCCTTTGTTAGCGATTAGTGCCGGTTACTTGGGAACCAAGATCCATATTGCTTTCCGAAAGTCACAGGCAGCATTTTCACGATTAAATAATAAAACCCAAGAGAGCATCATGGGGATTAAGGTCATCAAATCCCTTGGACAAGACCAAGAAGATATTGATGATTTCAAAAAGTTAGTTGACCAAACAATTCAAATTAATCGAAAAGTTAATATGTTGGACGCACTTTTTAATCCAATGACAACTGTTTTAATCGGGATTTCTTACATGATTACTTTGGTTCTTGGTGGTTCATTTGTTGTTCACAATGTGATTAATATTGGTCAATTGGTTTCTTTCATTTCCTACATTACGATGTTGATTTGGCCAATGTTTGCGATTGGTAACTTGTTCAACATTATGGAACGTGGAAATGCAAGTTATGACCGGGTTAATTTATTACTCCACGCTAAGTCAAGCATTATTGATGATAAACATGCGGTTCAAAAACGGGCAACTGGTGATCTGGACTTTAATATTCAGTCTTTCACATACCCGGGAGATGAAAATAGCAGTTTAAATGATGTGCACTTTAAACTTCCCGCTGGAAATACAATTGGTCTAGTTGGGAAAGTTGGAACTGGAAAATCAACATTGATGAAATTGATCTTACGCGAGTTTGATGATTATAAAGGAGCTATCACCGTTGGCGGAATTAATATCAAGGACTATGCCTTGAATTCATACTTACCTTCTTTAGGTTATGTGCCAGAAGAAAGCTTTTTATTTTCGGATACAATCAAAAACAATATTCGATTTGGTGATTTTGATGCGACGGATGATGAAGTTGTTGCGGCCGCAAAAAAGAGTGATCTGTACGCGGATATTTTAGATCAGCCAAATCAATTTGATACTGAAGTTGGGGAACAAGGAGTATCACTATCAGGAGGCCAACGGCAACGTTTGGCAATTGCTCGCGCTTTAATTATTAATCCCGAAGTCCTTCTTTTAGATGACGCTTTATCTGCAGTTGATGGAGAAACTGAGCATGCCATTTTACAGGAACTTCGCCAAGAAAGGAAAGATAAAACTACTATTATTGCGGCTCATCGGTTAAGCAGTGTAATGAATGCGAATGAAATTTTGGTTCTAGATAATGGAAGAATTATCCAAAGAGGAACCCATTCACAATTGGTTAGTCAACCTGGTTGGTATCAAGACATGTTCCATCGTCAACAAATGGAAACAAAAATCGAAAAAGAAGGTGACTTAAGTGCAGAATAAAAAAGAATCAATTTGGTCGCACACAATGACTACCAAAGAGCAGTTTCACACGATCAAACGGATGACGCCGTTCACAAAGCCTTTTTTGAAGCAATTTCTCGTTGCAATTGTTTTTGCGGGTATTGTGAGTGTGATTAACATTTTGTTACCTCGCTTAATTCAGTTTTATATGGATCATTACTTGGTTCACACATCGACACCGCTTTCAATTATGTTTTTGTTTGCTGGACTTTACTTTTTAGGTGCAGTTTTGCAGGCTGTTTTTCAATTTGGCCAAACGTTTCTTTATGCAATGGGAGCTGAAAGAACTTTGGAGCGTGTCCGCGTGTTGCTTTTTCAGAAACTACACAAATTAGGTATGAGCTATTTTGATGCAACTCCAGCAGGTTCAATTGTATCGCGAGTTACTAATGATACGATGAGTTTGCAAGACTTTTGGACTTTATTTTTAACGTTGATTGTTGGCGTTTTTGGTATGGCTTCAGCATTGGTTGCCATGTTTACGACTAGTGTGAAAATCACATGGGCAACATTAGCCTTGCTACCGTTTTTAGTATTTATTATCTGGTTTTATCAAAAATATAGTTCAACAGTGTATCGTCGAATGCGCGAAAACCTAAGTCAATTGAATACTAAGATCAGTGAATCGCTTGTGGGAATTGGTGTTATTCAACAGTTTCGCCAAGAAAAACGAATTGAATCAAAATTTGAAAAAACAAATAATGACTATTTATTCGCACGTTTTTCAATGATTCGCATGAACTCGTTGCTGCTTAATCCGATTATCAATTTGATGTATGCGTTGGGAGTTGTTATTGCACTTGGGCTGTTTGGAATTGATGCGTTCAAAAATCCTGTGGCTGCTGGTGTGATTTATGCGTTTGTAAGTTACATCGATAGCTTTTATAATCCTATGTCATCCATGATGGACTATTTGTCTACTTTCCAAGATGGTCTGGTTGCCAGCACCCGAATTTTAAGAATATTGGACAATCAGAGTTTTGAACCTAAACAAAATGTAAAATCAGATTTGAAAATTACTGAAGGAAAAATTGAGTTTAAGCATGTCACTTTTTCCTACGATGGTGAAAACGATGTTTTGAATGATATTAATTTCACTGTGAATCCAGGGGAGACAGTAGCGTTAGTTGGTTCTACTGGAAGTGGCAAGAGTTCCACAATTAATTTGTTGATGCGTTTTTACGAATTTCAATCGGGTCAAATATTAGTTGATGGACACGACATTCGCGAGTATGCACCAGAGGAATTACGCAAGAAAATTGGGCTAGTTTTACAAGAGCCGTTTTTGTTTTATGGCGATATTGCTTCAAATATTCGAATGTATAATGATGAGATTAGCGATGATGATATCCGGCAAGCAGCACGATTTGTCCAAGCTGACAAGTTTATTGAAGAATTGCCTAGGGGGTATCATAACAAGGTGATTGAACGTGGTGCTGAATATTCGGGTGGTCAACGCCAGTTGATTTCATTTGCTCGTACCATTGTGAGTGATCCTAAGATTCTAATTTTGGATGAGGCAACTGCTCATATTGATACAGAAACTGAAGACATGATTCAAGGTAGTTTAAGAAAGATGAGTCAGAGTCGAACTTCGCTGGTGATTGCGCATCGATTATCAACAATTCAAGATGCTAACCAAATCTTAGTTCTAAAGCATGGCAAAATTATTGAACGAGGCACTCATGATGAATTGTTGGCTAAACACGGTATGTATTATGATATGTACGAGTTGCAAGGAAATACGCAATTTGACGGCTAACTAAAGGTTGAAACTACAAAAATTTATCTTGTTGCTTGATACGAAAACGTTCATGGCAGCAAAGTTAGATAAAATGCCGTCTTCCAGCAAAATTGGCCTGGAACGTAGTGGGTTTAGGCCAAGCTTGGGGCCGAAAGTCACGTCTCCAAGCTCGGCCTAAACCCACTAAGATAAACGACACTGCTGATCCCATTTGTTTCTAGACTAAATCTAATCTCTGCAAGCAACACACTGATATAATAATTTTGATACTTTCAACCTTTAGATGCCTAATAAAAAATCTGTAAACAGTGCTAGATTTAACTGTTTACAGATTTTTTATTTTTTAGAAACATCCACATATTTAAAGTCTGGATTGATCTCTTTATCAAGCTTATTGAATGCATTTTGAAGTTGTGCATCAAGTGCATTACGACCAGCTTCATCCATCCGTTGTTTGCGATCGATTTGAATGGGTTCTCCAAAATTTACCGTTGCCCTTTTTCTAGAAAAAAGTGTTTTAAATGTTAGGGGACCTTGATACACAGTGGGGATAAGTGGCACATTTGCCATCTTGGCAATGACTACAGCACCACCCTTTAAATGTTGCGTATGACGTGATCCGGACGGAAAGATAATCATGGATAATTTTCCTTGCCGAAGAATATTAACGGGTGTTTTGATTGCTGAAGGACCTGGATTTGTTCGGTTTACTGAAAAAGCATAGCAGTGGACCAGTATCCAACGAATAATTGGGTTTTTGAATAGTTCTTCTTTAGCCATGAACGAAAATTTCTTTGGACTGGCTGCCAGCGCGTAATAAATTGGATCAAACCAGGTGCGATGGGGTCCAACTAAAATGTAAGACCCTTTTGGAAGATTTTTGCGATTTAAGTAATGGGGACGTCCATTGATAATGTATAATAATACTCGTATTAAAACTCTTAAAAATGAATAAACCACTATATGATTCTCCTGTCATACTGAATTAATAGCTTAAGTATGAACAAAAACCAAAATTGTTGCAAGTAATGAATAAGAGGAAAAAATGAAAGATACCGATATTTTAAAGAAAAACGAAAGAATTGATCAGCTTTACAGTCAGGATATTAAAATAATTCAAAGCCCAGATGTTTTCTCGTTTTCATTAGACGCTGTTTTGTTGGCGAGTTTCGCTGAATTAAAAAACTCGCCAAAAACTAAAGTGATGGACTTATGCGCGGGTAATGGCGCCGTGGGATTATTTGCGAGTCAAAAGACAAAGGGATCAATTGACCAGCTTGAATTACAACATAGGCTTGCAGACATGGGTGACCGAAGTATTCAATTAAATCAGCTAGGAAATCGTGTCAAAATGTATAACTTAGATCTTGCAGACACCTTCCAAAAGTTTAATAAAGATTCTTATGATTATGTGCTTTGTAATCCACCATATTTTCGCAATCAGACTACCAGTAAGAAAAATCCTAATCCTTATCTGGCAATTGCACGACACGAGGTGAAAACAACCCTTAATCAAGTTTTGAAGGTATCTTCAGGTCTATTAAAAATGAACGGCAAGTTATTTTTAGTTCATCGCCCGGACCGTTTTTTAGAAATTTTAGAAACCTTAAAACGAAATCGACTAGCACCCAAAAGGATTCGATTAGTCTATCCACGTCCGCATAATGAAGCCAATATGGTTTTGATTGAAGCGATTAAAGATGGACGGCCAGATGGAATCCGATTCATGGATCCGTTGTATGAATATGAGGGTGAAGAATACTCGCAAGAGGTTAAAGGATTTTTATATGGAAAAAAATAAAAATCGTCAGTATTTCTTTTATGTTTTGTTATGTGCGGATGGCACTTTGTATGGAGGATTTACTGTGGATGTAAAAGCCCGTGTGGCAACTCACAATGCAGGAAAGGGCGCTAAGTACACGCGCATGAAAAAACGCAGACCAGTGCGTTTGATATACTATGAAACTTTTGACAACAAACATGACGCTTTGAGTGCCGAGTACCATTTTAAACATCAAGCTAGAGAAAACAAACTAGAATTTTTACATGAACATGGTGTTCAAGTACATTGATTAGGAAAGTTAACTTTAATTTTTATCGATGTGCTATACTAAAGATACATTTGTTAAGGAGGAATTTTTGTAATGAAAATTATTGCTTATGGTATTCGTGATGATGAAAAACCATATTTGGATGAATGGGTTAAAGACAACAGTGTTGAAGTAAAGGCTGTTCCAGAGCTTTTAACTGAAGACAATATTGATTTAGCCAAGGGTTATGATGGGGTTGTTGCTTATCAGCAAAAACCTTATACTGATGGCATCTTTAAGAAGATGGATGAATTTGGAATCCATGCATTCTCCTTACGTAATGTTGGTGTTGATAATGTACCAGTTGAATCCGTTAAGAAATACAATATCAAAGTTTCTAACGTACCTGCATACTCACCAAGCGCAATCGCAGAATTATCTGTTACTGGTTTGATGTCCTTATTACGTCGTATCCCAACATTTGAAGATAAGATGTCTAAGGGTGACTTCCGTTGGGCTCCAGACATTGCTCAAGAACTCAACGAATTAACTGTTGGTGTCGTTGGTACTGGCCGTATTGGTCGTGCTGCAATGGACATCTTCAAAGGCTTCGGTGCTAAGGTTATTGGCTATGATGTTTTCCGTAATCCTGAATTGGAAAAAGAAGGAATTTATGTTGACACCTTGGACGAAATCTACGCTCAAGCTGATGTCATTACATTGCATGTTCCTGCTTTGAAGGATAACTATCATATGTTGAACGATGATGCCTTCAGCAAGATGAAAGATGGCGTTTATATCCTCAACTATGCTCGTGGCTCACTAATTGATACTGATGCATTGATTCGTGCCCTTGATAATGGTAAGGTTGCTGGTGCTGGCCTTGATACCTACGAAAATGAAGTCGGTATCTTTGATGTTGACCATAAAGGTGAAAAGATTACTGATGATGTTTTCAATAATTTGTTTGCTCGTGACAATGTTTTGATTACACCACATGCAGCATTCTATACAACAAAAGCTGTTAAGAACATGGTTCAAATTTCATTAAACAACAACAAGAGCTTCATCGAAAATGGTAAGGCTGACAACGAAGTTAGCTTTGACTAATTTGATTAAGTACAATTGATTCAAAGAGTTTACACATTATTAAGGTGTGTAAACTTTTTTTTGCTCTGAACGGCATAAAAATGAAAGTATTACTTGCGTTAAATGCGCATTTTCGGTATACTTATTGCTGGTGTTAAACCAAATTCACACCCAGTTGGATGATTTGACCAGTGCTCATTGAGTTCTCAAATCAAAGGAAAATTGGGAAGGAAAAAACTATTGGAGGTATTTTTATTATGGCAGTAATTTCTATGAAGCAATTGCTTGAAGCCGGTGTTCACTTTGGTCACCAAACACGTCGTTGGAATCCAAAGATGAAGCCATACATTTTTACAGAACGTAACGGAATTTACATCATTGACTTACAAAAAACAGTTAAAATGATTGATTCTGCATACAACTTTGTAAAAGATATTGCAGCAAACAATGGTGTTGTTTTATTTGTTGGTACGAAGAAACAAGCACAAACTGCAATCGAAGAAGAAGCTACACGTGCAGGTCAGTTTTATGTTAACCATCGTTGGTTAGGTGGAACTTTAACTAACTGGAACACAATTCAAACTCGTATCAAACGTCTTAAAGATCTCAAAAAAATGAATGAAGACGGTACATTTGAACGTTTGCCAAAGAAAGAAGTTTCTCTTCTTAACAAACAAAAAGACAAGTTGGAGAAGTTCTTGGGTGGTATTGAAGATATGCCACATGTTCCAGATGCTATTTTTATCGTTGATCCTCGTAAGGAACAAATCGCGGTAAAAGAAGCTCGTAAGTTGAACATTCCAATTATTGCTATGGTAGATACGAATACAGATCCTGATCAAATTGATGTTATTATCCCATCAAATGATGATGCTATTCGTGCTGTTCGTTTGATTACTTCAAAAATGGCTGATGCCGTTATTGAGGGCCGTCAAGGTGAAGATCAAGACGATGCTCAACCAGCAGCAACTGAAAGTGCAGCTCCTGTTAAAGAAGCAGCAATTGACGTTTCGACAGATTCTCTTGAGAATCTCAAAAAAACTGTTGAGGGCGGATCAGACTCTGCAAAATAGTTAATTATTAGGCTGTCGTAAGTCTCGACCTTTTTGGCCTGAGATTGAGATGGCCTTTTTAATGGAATTTAGAATTTACTAAAAGGAGGCCATAATTATGGCAAGTATTTCTGCATCACAAGTTAAAGAGTTACGTGACAAAATTGGTGTTGGTATGATGGATGCTAAAAAAGCATTAGTCGCAACTGATGGTGATATGGATAAGGCAATTGATTTTCTTCGTGAAAAAGGGATTGCCAAAGCTGAAAAGAAAAGTGATCGAATCGCTGCTGAAGGCTTAGCCGATGTTGAAATTCATAATGATCAAGCAGCTATTGCTGAGGTTAACTCAGAAACTGACTTTGTCGCTTCCAATGATCAATTTATTGACTTAGTAAAAGCAGTTACTTCTCAACTTGCTTTGAGTGCTCCTGCATCTATCGAGGATGCTTTGAAGCTTGAAACCGCTAAGGGAACAGTTAATGATGACATTATTGAAACCACTCAGGTGACTGGTGAAAAAATCACTTTACGTCGTTTTGATGTTGTTAAAAAATCTGAAAACGAACATTTTGGTGCTTATTTACACATGGGTGGTAAGATTGCTACCTTAGTTGTATTGGACGGTGCTGATGATGATACTGCTAAGGACATTGCTATGCACGTTGCTGCAATTAATCCTAAGTATGTAAATCGTAGTCAGGTTCCCGCTGAAGTCTTGGATCATGAACGTGAAGTTTTGACCAAGGAAGCTGAAGAAGAAGGAAAGCCAGCAAAAATTATCGATAAGATGGTAGAAGGCCGACTTAACAAATTCTTAGCAGAAATTAGTCTTGATGATCAAGATTTTGTTAAAGATCCAGACCAAACAGTTGCTAAATATGTGGCTTCAAAGGGTGGAAAGGTTAAATCATTTATCCGTTATGAAGTTGGTGAAGGTATCGAAAAGAAATCTGCTAACTTTGCTGAAGAAGTTAAAAAAGAAATGGGTAAATAGGCTAGTTCTTAGTCCTTACTTACAGTTTTAGGTGTTTTGTGAAAACAAGACACCTTTTTTGCTACATAGAAACGAACTATTTACTAAATTAGCGAATAGATGGCTCTATTGGCTAATTTTATGATAAACTAGAACGGAAGAAACGAGGAGGAAACACCATGACAGAAGTTAAATATAAACGGGTAATCATGAAGCTTAGTGGCGAAGCACTTGCAGGCGATAAAGGATCAGGAATTAATCCACCTGTTATTAAAACAGTAGCTCAAGAGTTAAAAGATGTTCATGATATGGGCGTTCAAATTGCAATTGTTTGCGGTGGCGGTAATATGTGGCGTGGTGAAACTGGTGAACAAATGGGTATGGAACGCGTTCAAGCTGACTATATCGGTATGTTAGCTACAGTAATGAACGCGTTGGCCTTGCAAGACAGCTTGGAATCGTTAGGTGTTCCCACTCGTGTTCAGACGGCAATTGAAATGCGTCAAATTGCTGAACCATACATTCGTCGGAAGGCAGTTCGTCACTTAGAAAAAGATCGGATTGTCATTTTTGCAGCTGGTACTGGTAGCCCATACTTTTCTACTGATACGACCGCTGCATTAAGAGGTGCAGAAATAAATGCGGACGCTATTTTAATGGCTAAGAATGGTGTTGACGGAATTTACTCTGCAGATCCTAACAAAGACGCTTCAGCTACCAAATATGAAGAGTTGACACATATGGATATTATAGATAAGGGACTTAATGTTATGGATACAACTGCAAGTTCCCTATCTATGGAAAACAATATTCCGTTGGTTGTTTTCAATTTAAATCAACCTGGAAATATTAAAAAAGTTGTTGAAGGCCAGAAAATTGGAACTACAGTAAGGGGAAAATAATATGGCACAAAATGAAATTATTAAAAAAGCACAAGACAAAATGGCAAAGGCTGAACAGGCATTGCAACGTGAGCTAGGAAATATTCGAGCAGGACGCGCTAATGCTAGTTTGTTAGATCGAATTAAGGTTGATTATTACGGAACACCGACACCTGTTAATCAAATGGCTTCAATCAGCATTCCAGAGGCTCGAGTAATTATGGTGACACCTTATGACAAATCAGCTTTAAAGAACTTAGAACAAGCAATTTTAATGTCAGATTTAGGTATTAATCCATCAAATGATGGTAGTGCAATTCGATTAGTTATTCCTCAGTTAACTGAAGATAGACGTAAAGAATTAGCTAAAGACGTTAAAGCTGAAGGTGAACGCGCTAAAGTAGCAGTCCGTAATGTGCGTCGCGATGCAATGGATGAGCTTAAAAAAGGCGAAAAAGATAGTACCTTTACAGAAGATCAGTTGCATGATTTAGAAACTCAAACACAAAAAGTTACGGATGCCGCAATTAAAGCTGTTGATGGAATTGTAGCAGATAAAGAAAAAGAAGTTTTATCTGAGTAATTTTAATGACTAATTGACACAAAGAGCCTGAATTATCAGTGCTGTTTGTGTTTTTTTATTATCAATTTTAATTTAAAATTGAAGAACTAGTAGCTTTTTTTTGCTAGGAATGTTAACTTCTGAAGAATTCTGCTAAAATAGACATTATGCATGAATATGAGATGGAGTGGTAAAGTGTTCTCTAAAAATACTCAAAAGGGTAAAGACGAAAAGCTTTCTTTTAATACCTTAGATGATCATAATATTCCCAGTCACGTAGCTATTATTATGGATGGTAACGGAAGATGGGCACAGAAACGGCATTTGCCGAGAATTGCGGGACATCGGGAAGGCATGAACACCGTGAAGAAAATTACGATTAGTGCTAGTAAGTTAGGCGTGAAAATTTTGACTTTGTACGCTTTTTCTACGGAAAATTGGAAACGGCCATCTGCAGAAGTAAGTTTTTTAATGCATTTGCCAACCGACTTTTTCGATACTTTTGTACCAGATTTAATTAAACATAATGTTCGCGTGAATGTAATGGGATATATTGATCAGCTACCAGACTATACACAAAAAGCCGTGAAAAATGCAATTGCAGATACGGAAAAATGTACTGGAATGGTGTTAAACTTTGCGCTTAACTATGGTGGTAGAGCGGAAATTGTTACCGCTGTTCAAAAGATTGCAGCCCAAGTGGATCAGAATAAAATTAGCCCTGAAGAAATTACGGATAAGACAATTGATTCGATGTTAATGACTGCGGAATTAAAACCTTATTCCGATCCGGATTTGTTAATTCGAACAAGCGGGGAAGAAAGAATTTCTAATTTTTTACTTTGGCAAATTGCTTATAGCGAATTAGTATTTACGGATCAATTGTGGCCAGATTTTTCTGATGCGACATTAAGAGATTGTATTTATGAGTATCAACAAAGGAATCGTCGTTTTGGCGGTTTAAAATAAGGGAGTTTATAATATGAAACAACGTGTGACAACAGCAGTTATTGCCTTGATTATCTTTATTCCGGTTATTGTTTACGGAGGTTGGCTCATCGACATCGCCGGCATAGTGCTTGGATTGATTGCTGTTAATGAAGTTTTAATGATGAAAAAGTTACTTTTGGTTTCTCCGGAAGCAATTATTGCAGACATAGGTGTCTTTTCATTAATTGCACCACTTAGTTGGTTTGGCTGGTTGCCACCCCAAATTGATCGTGTTTTTGTTTTCTTCTTGTGTGTACTTGCGTTATTGATTCGAACAGTTGTTAGTCGCAATCGTTTTTCTTTTGACGATGCGGGTGCGGTCACTTTAGCGATGTTGTACATTGGGTTTGGTTTTTACTACTTTATAGCGGCTAGAGGTGTTGGGTTGTCCATGTTGTTATATATTTTGTTTGTCATTTGGTCAACCGACAGTGGAGCTTATATGATTGGTAAGCGGTTTGGAAAAAATAAACTGGCTCCCCATATCAGCCCAAACAAGACTTGGGAAGGTTCTATTGGGGGGACTGTTGTGGCTACAATTATCGGTTCCGTATTTTTAATTTTTTATCCAACCCAATATAATTTCATTTTAATGGTCTTGTTAACGTTGATATTCTCTATAACCGGTCAATTTGGTGACCTAGTTGAATCGGCCTTAAAACGTTACTTCTCCGTGAAAGACTCTGGTAATATTTTGCCAGGTCACGGTGGAATTCTCGATCGTTTTGATAGCATGTTACTTGTCTTACCGATTATTCATTTATTCGGATTAATCTAATTAAGTGAGGTTTGCCATTGATACAAACGATTATTACATTCATAATTGTATTTGGTATTTTAGTGATTGTTCATGAATTTGGTCATTTTTATTTTGCCAAAAAGTCTGGGATTTTAGTGCGTGAATTTTCGATTGGAATGGGTCCTAAAATCTATTCTTATTCTAAGAATGCGACCACATATACCCTTAGAATTTTGCCGGTTGGTGGTTATGTGCGCATGGCAGGATTAGAAGATTCTGGTGAGGAGCTGAAACCGGGGATGCCAGTCAGCTTAATTACTGGTAAAAATGGAAAAATCGAGACAATTAATACTAGTCACGATACAACTCTTTTAAACGGCATTCCTGTTGAAGTGACGAATAGCGATTTGGAGACTGAGCTTTGGATTGAAGGCTACGAAAATGGTGACGAACAAAACTTAAAGCGCTATGAAGTTGACCATGATGCATCCATAATTGAAAGTGATGGAACCAAAGTTCGAATTGCACCTAAAGATGTTCAGTTTCAATCTGCAAAGTTATGGCAACGAATTCTTACAAATTTTGCTGGGCCAATGAATAACTTCATTTTAGCAATCATTGTTTTTGCCCTTGTTGGTATTCTCCAAGGAGCAGTCCCAACCAACTCCAATCAGGTTTCTGTTGTCTCAGACTCAATCGCTGCAAAAGCTGGTTTGGAAACTAATGATCAAATTGTGTCAGTTGCAGGGCAATCCACAAATTCGTGGACAGATTTGCAGGACACAATTTCTAGTCGACCAAAGAAAAAAACAAAAATTGAAGTTAACCGAAATGGAAAGAAATTAACTTATACTTTAGTTCCGAAGTCGGTTAAGGGAAATGAAGGACAAGTTGGCCAGATAGGGATTGAAAGTTCGATGACACGCAATCTTGGCGCTCGCATTATGTACGGTTTTACTGAAACTTGGAAATTGACAACTATGATTTTCACACTTCTTGGACACATGATAACGCATGGATTTAGTGTGAACGATTTTGGTGGACCAGTTGCTATTTATGCACAAACTTCTGAGGCAGCCAAACTTGGCTTTGTTTCGGTGCTGACCATGTTGGCTTATCTGTCACTAAACCTTGGAATTGTTAATTTGATTCCAATTCCCGCATTAGATGGCGGGAAAATTTTATTGAACTTTATCGAAGGGATCCGTCGTAAACCATTAAAGTCAGAAACGGAAGGTATAATTACCCTCATCGGTTTCGGACTTTTGATGCTTTTAATGGTTGCTGTAACCTGGAACGATATTCAACGGTATTTCTTTAAATAATAACTACTAACGGAGGAAAATATGAAACAATCAAAAATGTTAATTCCAACTTTGAAAGAAGTTCCAAATGATGCTGAAGCTAAAAGCCATCAAATGATGTTACGGGCTGGGTATATTCGTCAGGTATCTGCCGGGATGTATGCGTATCTACCACTCGCATTTCGAACAATTGAAAAAATAAAAAAAATCATACGTTCTGAAATGGAAAAAATCGATGCGGTAGAAATGCTAGTGCCTGCTGTTTTACCCGCTGAACTTTGGGAGAAGTCAGGACGATTAGAAACATACGGGCCAGAGTTGTATAAATTTAAGAATCGTCATGATCGTGATTTTATTCTTGGCCCAACACATGAAGAAACCTTTACAACTTTGATTCGGGATGAAGTTAAATCTTATAAAAAATTACCCCTTACTTTGTATCAAATTCAAATGAAATATCGGGATGAAGATCGCCCTCGTTATGGATTGCTTCGTGGCCGTGAGTTTTTGATGAAAGATGCTTATTCGTTCCATGCTGAGACGGATAGTTTGGACAAAACATTCCGTGACATGGAAAAGGCTTATCAAAATATTTTTGATGCTTGTGGTTTAGATTACCGAGAAATTGTTGGTGATGCTGGTGCAATGGGTGGTAATGATTCAAAAGAGTTCTCTGCAATAGCTCCTGTTGGTGAAGATACGATTGCCTATTCAAAAGAAAGTGATTATGCCGCTAATTTAGAAATGGCAAGCAGTAAATATGTAGATGATGTTTCTGCAGGTGAAGAACCAATGACATTGGAAAAGGTTGCGACACCAAATGCTAAGACAATTGAGGAAGTTGCCAAATTTCTGGACGTTGACTCAAAGAAGCTCATTAAGACGTTATTGTACATTGCCGATGAAAAACCAGTTCTTGTCTTAGTTCGTGGTAACGACCAAGTTAATGAAGTTAAAGTTAAAAACTTTTTGAATGCTGGTGAGTTAGTACCTGCAAATGATGATCAAGCTGAAAAGTATTTAAATGCTGATTTTGGTTCCTTAGGTGCCGTTAATGTGGATGCTGAAAATATCACAATTTTAGCTGATTTTTATGTCAAAAACATGGTAAATGCAGTTACTGGAGCTAATGAAAATGGATACCACTATAAGAATGTAAATATCGATCGTGATTTGAAGGTTAATCAATTTGGTGATTTCAGAACAGTTCAAGAAGGAGAACTTGCACCAGATGGGAAAGGTAAGCTGCACTTTACCAAGGGAATCGAAATTGGTCATATTTTCAAATTGGGAACGCGTTACTCAGATGCTTTGGGTGCCACCGTTTTGGATGAAAACGGACGTGCTAAGTCAGTTATTATGGGTTGCTATGGAATTGGTGTTAGTCGATTGTTATCTGCAATTGCAGAACAAAAAGCAGATGACCATGGTTTAGTTTGGCCAAAGAATATTGCACCATTTGATGTTCATGTTGTTCCAGTTAATGCTAAGAATGACGAGCAGATGGCCTTAGCCAAGCAAATTGAAGAAACAATGACTGAAGCAGGTTATGAAGTTTTGGTTGATGATCGGAAAGAACGTGCTGGCGTGAAGTTTGCTGATTCTGATTTAATTGGTATTCCTGTTCGGATTACGGTTGGTAAAAAATCTTCAGAAGGTATTGTTGAAGTGAAATTACGTAAAACAGGTGAAACCTTGGAAGTTAAAATTGAGGAATTGAAAAATTCAGTTGGCATTCTTCTGAAGGATGAAAACTAGGAAACGTTACCAACAAATGAGTTAATATAACGGCAAGTTGATGAAGGATTCAGTCTATATATCAATTTGCCGTTATCTTCATGATTATTAGTTTTTGTAAAAAAGGGAAGGAATCAAATCTTGAGTCTAAATTCTAATGAACAATTTAAAAAACTTCTCGAACAAATTAATTATCCGGAACCAAATGATCCGAGTTTTGTAAATGCGGAGGTTAAGAAAGTTGTTGTTCATCAAAAATCGAAGGTATGGGAATTCTCTTTTAAATTTGAGGATTGTTTACCCTTTGCAGTTTTTCAACAACTTGATAATCATTTACAAATCGCCTTTAAATCGATTGCACGAGTTGCTTTTAATATTCAGACTTCAAATGCCAAGTTGGATATTCGTTTAATTGATAATTATTGGGAATGGATTGTGAAAAATAGTCATATTTCATCTCCGCTCACACAAGAATTATGTGGACATAATTTACCAAGCCTGAATGACGGTAGAATTTTGTTTGCGGCGCAAAATGAAGTGGTTCAAAATTTTTTAACCACCACAGCTTTGGGACCAATTGAAAGTTCTTATCAACAATATGGATTTCCTGAGTTTTCAATCCACACAATTGTCGATGAGTCCGATTCACAAAGTATGATTGAAGAATTAAAGGCGAAAAAAGAGAAAAACGATGCAATTTTGGCACAAAAAGCATCGCAGGCAATTCTGAAACAAGATGAAAAACGACAAAAAAAACAGGCTAGTGGTATTCCAGATGGGGGGCCTGTTCGCATTGGTAAACAAATTAATCCTGATGAAGCTATCACCCGATTAGAAGATATTACCCAAGAAGAACGGTCAGTTGTTGCGGAAGGCTATATATTTGATGCTGAGGTCCGAACCCTGCGTTCTAAGCGACAGTTGTTAATATTTAAGATCACAGACTATAGTTCTTCCATTACAGTCAAAAAGTTTTCAAAGAATGAAGCTGAAGAACAACTCTTTTCTACTATTCAAAAGGGACTTTGGGTTAAAGTGCGTGGAACAGTTCAAGAAGATACTTTTATGCGCGACTTAACTTTGAATGCTTATGATGTAATGGAGATTAGTCATGCAACCCGGCAGGACAAAGCACCTGAAGGTAAAAAACGAGTGGAACTTCATTTGCATACTAACATGAGTCAGATGGATGCGACCAACAATATCACGGACTTTGTTCAACAGGCAGCAAAATGGGGACAAAAAGCGATTGCCGTTACTGACCATGCTGGCCTGCAAGCATTTCCTGAAGCATATGCCGCAGGTAAGAAGAATGGCGTTAAAGTTTTGTATGGGGTTGAAGCCAATTTGGTAGATGACGGTGTGCCAATTGGTTACAATGATAAAAAAATCCCGTTAAAAGGGACCACCTACGTTGTATTTGATGTGGAAACAACTGGCCTATCAGCCATTTACGATAAAGTGATTGAGTTGTCGGCCGTGAAAATGCAGGATGGTAATGTGATTGACCAGTTTGAAGAGTTTATTGATCCTGGCTTTCCATTATCTGAATTAACTACGAATTTAACAAGTATTACAAATGAGATGGTCCGTGGATCGAAATCTGAAAAAGACGTCTTTACGTTATTTAGAGAGTTTTATGGGGATGCCATCATTGTGGGTCATAATGTGACCTTCGATATTGGTTTCATGAATACTGGGTATGCTCGTTATAACATGCCTCCAGTAACAAATCCGATTATTGATACCTTAACCTTGGCTCGTTTTTTGTATCCAACACTTAAAAGTTATCGTTTAAATACACTGGCTAAAAAATTTGGCGTCAGTTTGGAACACCATCATCGAGCAATCTATGATGCTGAATCTACTGGCCACCTTTGTCATTTGTTTTTAAAAGATGCTGAAGATCGGTATCATATTAAGTACCACAGTCAGTTGAACGACCATATGACGGAAAACGATGCTTACAAACATGCCCGGCCTTCACATGCTGTGCTTCTTGCAACCACTCAGGCAGGTTTGAAAAACTTGTTCCGCTTAGTATCACTTTCTAATGTGCAATATTACTACAGGGTACCTAGAATTCCTAAGTCTGAACTATCACGACTTCGTGATGGTATAATCGTGGGATCTGCATGCAGTAGTGGCGAAGTTTTTACGGCCATGATGCAAAAAGGTAAAGAAGAGGCCAAACAAAAGGCTAAGTTTTATGATTATTTGGAAGTGATGGCAAAGCCAGTTTATCAACCAGAGATTGAGCAGGGTCTCATTCAAGATAATCGTCATTTGGAAGAGATTTTATCAAATATTGTCGCTCTCGGTACTGAACTGCACAAACCGGTTGTAGCGACTGGTGATGTGCATTACTTGAATCCTGAAGATTACATTTATCGAAAAATCTTAATTAATTCTCAGGGTGGTGCTAATCCACTTAATCGTTCAACATTGCCAGATGTGCATTTCCGGACGACAGATGAAATGCTTGAGGAATTTGCCTTCTTGGGGAAACAAAAGGCCGAGGAAATTGTTGTCACTAATCCTGCTAAAATTGCAGACATGGTTGACGAAATCAAGCCAGTTAAAGATAAACTATATACTCCCAAAATGCCTGGTGCTGAAAATAGAATTGAACAACTGACAATGGATAAAGCTCATGAACTTTATGGTGATCCATTGCCACGGATTGTAAAGGAACGTTTGGATAAGGAACTAAAGAGTATCATTGGGAATGGATTCTCTGTTATTTATTTAATTGCACAACGGCTTGTACACAAAAGTAATAAAGATGGTTACTTAGTTGGTTCTCGGGGATCAGTTGGCTCCAGTTTAGTGGCGACGATGTCTGGTATTACGGAGGTTAATCCATTACCACCACATTATCGATGCCCTAACTGCCAATACACAGAATTCTTTACTAAAGGTGAATATGGATCTGGATTCGATTTGCCTGATAAAGTTTGTCCTAAATGTCAAACACCATTGGTTGGGGATGGGCAAGATATTCCATTTGAAACTTTCTTAGGGTTCAAAGGGGATAAAGTTCCTGATATTGATTTGAATTTTTCTGGAGACTACCAGCCAATTGCCCATAACTATATGCAGGTTTTGTTCGGTAAGAAAAATGTATTCCGTGCGGGAACAATTGGAACTGTTGCTGATAAAACAGCCTATGGTTATGTAAAAGCTTATGAACGTGATTCTGGGAAAACTTTCCGAAATGCAGAAATTGATCGGTTGTCAAAGGGGGCTACCGGCGTAAAAAGAACCACTGGTCAACATCCAGCGGGAATTTTGATTGTCCCTGATTACATGGATATTTATGACTTTACACCGATTCAATATCCAGCTGATGATCAAACTGCAGCGTGGGAAACGACGCATTTTGATTTCCATTCAATTCACGACAATATTTTAAAAATGGATATTCTGGGTCATGATGATCCTACCATGATTCGTGCCTTGCAAGATTTATCAGGGATTGATCCTAAAACGATTCCGACGGACGATCCCGGTGTTATGAAACTGTTTTCTGGGCCAGAAGTTTTAGGTGTTACTCCTGAACAAATTCAGTCGAAAACGGGGACTTTCGGCGTTCCGGAATTTGGGACTCGATTTGTGCGGGGAATGTTGGAAGAAACCCATCCAACCACCTATGCCGAATTACTTCAAATTTCTGGACTTTCTCATGGAACCGATGTGTGGTTAGGAAATGCTGAAGAATTAATTAAAGCAGGGACGGCAACCTTGAAAGATGTGATTGGGTGTCGTGATAATATCATGACCGATTTAATTCATTATGGTATGGATTCCCAAACTTCATTCCAGATCATGGAGAGTGTGCGACATGGCCGCGGAATTCCTGATGGTGATGAAGAAAAGATGAAACAATCAAATGTGCCAGACTGGTATATTGATTCCTGCGGGAAGATCAAATATATGTTTCCACGTGCACATGCTTCTGCATATGTTTTGATGGCTTTAAGAATTGCCTATTTCAAAGTTTACTTCCCAATTTTATATTACAGTGCATATTTTAGTGTGCGGGCAGACGATTTTGATTTAGTTTCTATGTCTCATGGTAAAGATGCTGTTAAAAGTGCAATGAAGGCTATTAATGATAAAGGGATGGATGCGTCTACTAAAGAAAAAAATCTTTTGACTGTTTTGGAATTGGCTAATGAGATGATAGAGCGCGGGTATACGTTTAAAATGGTGGACGTCAATAAGTCAGATGCCTCACAGTGGTTAATTGATGGAAACTCCCTATTAGCTCCATTCAACGCGGTTCCGGGACTGGGATTGAACGTGGCTAAACAGATCGTGGCGGCTCGTGAAGATAAACCATTTCTTTCAAAAGAAGATCTGTCTAAACGAGGCAAGGTTTCAAAGACCTTGATTGATTTTATGACAGAAAATGGTGTTTTGTCGGATTTACCAGATGAAAATCAATTATCGTTGTTTGATATGTAGCTTATTTGTACGTTATTAAGCGATATGTTATACTTATAGTGAATCTAATTGCGGCAAGTGAGTGAGCAGAAAATGCTCACTCTTTTTCTTGAAAATATTTGAATTTTATTGGAGGTTTAAGTTTGGCGAGTGTTGTAGAAACAGTACAAAAGGAAGTAGAACCCCTTATTGAATCCCACCAGTTTGAGTTGGTGGATATAGAGTTTGTTAAGGAAGGTAAAAGCTGGTATCTTCGTGTTTATATCGATAAACCAGGTGGGATTACAATTGAAGATTGCGCTGAGGCTAGCGATCAGATCAGTGAAAAGCTAGATAGTTTAGAGCCGGATCCATTTCCTCAGGCCTATTTTCTTGAAGTTTCTTCTCCCGGAGCTGAACGGCCCATTAAAACTTCGAATGATTGGCAACGAGCAGTGGGACGGTATGTGCATATTTCGTTGTATGCCCCAATTGATGGCCAAAAAGTTTTTGAAGGAACTTTAGATGATTATTCAGGCACAACAATAAAACTAACTTACATGAATAAAACAAGAAAAATTACTAAACAATTTGAGGTTAAACAAATTGGATTTGCGCGTTTTGCAATCAAGTTTTAAAAAGGAGAATTTAAAATGAGTAAAGAAATGATTAGTGCCCTCAATACTTTGGAAGAGGAGAAGGGGATTAAGAAGGAAGTTGTCATTGAGGCCTTAGAAGCTGCCTTGGTTTCGGCTTATAAACGAAACTATGGACAGGCTCAAAATGTGGATGTAGAGTTTGATGACAAAAAAGGCGATATTCATGTATATGCAGTTAAAGAAGTTGTCGATGAGGTTTTGGACGATCAACAACAGGTAAGCCTAAGTGATGCGTTAAGCATTAACAAGGCTTATGAACTAGGTGATCACATTAAGTTTGAAGTGACTCCTAAAAACTTTGGTCGAATTGCTGCTCAAACAGCCAAACAAGTTATTTTGCAACGGGTTCGCGAAGCAGAACGGGAAATCATTTATAATAAGTACAGTGAATATGAAAATGAAATCGTGACTGGTGAAGTTGCTCGTCGCGATAATCGTTTTGTCTATGTTGATCTTGGTGGTGTTGAAGCTGTGATGTCTAAACAAGATCAAATCCCAACTGAAAGATATGAACCGCATGATCATATTAAGGTTTATGTGACAAAAGTTGAAAATAGTGGCAAGGGTGCACAAGTATTTGTAAGCCGAAGCACACCAGATTTGTTGAAGCGGTTGTTTGAACAAGAAGTTCCGGAAATTTTTGATGGCACAGTTGAAATTGTTTCAGTGGCTCGTGAAGCCGGCGACCGTGCGAAAGTTGCTGTCCGTTCAACCGATCCAGATATTGATGCTGTTGGAACCTGTGTGGGTCCCAGAGGTCAACGTGTTCAGACCATCGTTAATGAGTTAAACGGTGAAAACATGGATATTGTTGAATGGGAAGATGATGCTGCTAAGTACATTTCCAATGCGTTGAACCCAGCTGAAGTTGTCGATGTCTTGTTTGACGAAGAAAATGAACGGACCTGCATGGTGATTGTTCCAGATTATCAACTTTCATTAGCAATTGGTAAACGCGGACAAAATGCCCGTTTGGCTGCTAAGTTGACTGGTTATAAGATTGATATAAAATCAGAAACTGATGCCAAAGATTTAATGGAAGAACCTGAAGAGGACGACGTCACAGAATCAGATTCAGAAAGTGAAGATAATCAATAATAGTTGATTAGGAGGCTCGATAACTATGAAGAAAAGAAAAATTCCGTTACGTAAAGATATTGTAACGGGTGAGATGTTCCCCAAAAGGGAATTAGTTCGAGTTGTCAAAAATAAACAAGATGAAGTTTCTTTAGACCCAACTGGGAAAAAGCCAGGTCGTGGAGCTTACATTGGGTTAGATGTGAAAATTGCCAAAAAGGCAAAAGATGAGAGAACTTTTGATAAAACATTTAAGATTAAGGTTGCTGATGAGTTTTACGATGAACTTATTGCTTATGTAGATCATCAACAAGCTCGAAAGGAACTTTTCAAAGATGAATGATAAAGATCGGTTTTCCAATTTGCTCGGACTGGCACGAAGAGCGGGAAAATTGATTTCTGGGGAACAACAAGTGTTACAATCAATTCGAAGCCAAAAAGCTAAATTGATTGTCGTTAGCACAGATTTAGGTGCAGCGACCCAGAAAAAAATCTCTGATAAATGCACAACTTATCAAATCCCATTATTAGCTTTTATGACTCGTGAAACATTAAGCCAGGCTATTGGCCAGTCAAGGTCAGCTGTTGCAATTGAAGATCAGGGATTTGCAAAAGCTTTATTGAAATTAAATATTGAAGAAGGAGCGTGAAGATATGGGGAAAAAACGCATATATGAATTAGCTAAGGAAATTAATGTATCTAGTAAGGATATTATTGCCAAAGCTAAAGCGTCTGGTTTTGATGTTAAAAACCACATGTCTACCCTTGGAGAGAATGAAGAACGCCAAATTCGACAATCATTCGCTACAAAAAATAACCAAAAATCTGAAACACCAAAGAAGAAGCCAACTATGTATCGGTCAGCAAAAACTGGTAAAACAGTCGTTGAACGTGCATCTGGCCACAAACAGGAGACTAGTGTGCAACATAAAACTACTCAGACATCACAAAGACCTCAAGAAACAAAATCTGTAAATAATAACCATAAGACGACTGAACAAACACACAATCGTCCGGCTAGTCAAACAGGTTCTAATCGCCCGCAACACCAAAATCAGAGTGCTAATAACGGCTCACATAGCCAAAATCGCTCTAGTCAACAAAATCAATCGCGGACTAACTCAAGAAATAATCAAAATAGTACTCAGAATCGTAATTCACAACAACGGTCCACGCAGAGCAATTCTTCAAATGCGGGGAATCGTTCATCAAATAATAATAATCGATCAAATACAAACAACCGGTCAAATAGTAATTCGCAGGGTTCTTCAACTTCAAGAGATAGTCGTCGTGGAAATTCACAGGGGAATCGCAATTCAAGTTTTGGCCGTAATAATAACCGGTATAATAACCGTGGTCGATACAATAAGAAGAGTAAGAAGAATGGTCGTTTACGTCAAGTAGATAACAAACCAGCACCAACAAGAAAAAATAAGCCATTACCAGAAGTTTTTGAATACAACGATGGAACGAACGTAGCCGAAATTGCTAAAAAAATTCATCGTGAGCCAGCAGAAATCATCAAGAAGTTATTTATGCTTGGCGTGATGGTTAATCAAAATCAAACCCTTGATAAGGATACGATTGAAATTTTAGCCGCAGATTACGGAATCAAGGCTGAGAAAAAAGAAGTTGTTAATGTTTCTGATATTGACAAGATGTTTGAAGAAGAAGCTGAAAATACTGACCACCTTGAAAGCCGTCCTCCCGTTGTTACAATTATGGGACACGTTGATCATGGTAAGACAACTTTGCTGGATAAGTTACGTCATAGTCATATTACTGCTGGTGAAGCTGGCGGGATTACTCAGGCTATTGGTGCCTATCAGTTGAAGCATGATGGTAAGTTGATTACCTTCTTGGATACACCAGGACATGCTGCATTCACTGAAATGCGTGCTCGTGGTGCTGATATCACAGATATTACCATTTTAGTCGTGGCAGCCGATGATGGTGTTATGCCACAAACTATTGAAGCTATCAATCATGCGAAGGCTGCCAATGTACCCATTATTGTCGCTGTTAACAAAATTGATAAACCTGGTGCTAATCCAAAACACGTTATGGAACAGTTGACTGAATATGGATTGGTTTCTGAAGACTGGGGTGGTGATACGATTTTCGTTGAAATTTCGGCTAAATTTGGTAAGAATTTGGACGAATTACTAGACATGATCTTACTTCAAGCCGAAGTTATGGAATTGAAAGCAAATCCAGAACAAAATGGAGCTGGCTCTGTAATTGAAGCCAGTCTTGATCCTGGTAAGGGTTCAATCGCAACTGTTTTAGTTCAGCAAGGAACTATGCGTGTTGGTGATCCAATTGTGGTTGGTAGTACCTTTGGTCGCGTTCGAACAATGACAAATGAATTAGGCCGTCGTGTAAAAGAAGCTACGCCATCAACCCCAGTTGAAATTACAGGTTTGAATGATGTCCCTGAAGCTGGTGACCGTTTTGTGATCTTTGATGATGAAAAATCGGCTCGTGCAGCTGGTGAAGAACGTGCCAAAGAATCATTGATGGAAGAACGCCGTGCAAATAATCATGTCACTTTGGATAACTTGTTTGATTCTCTTAAAGAAGGAGAAATGAAGGAAGTTGACCTTATCATTAAGGCTGATGTTCAGGGTTCGGTTGAAGCTCTGTCTGGCAGTCTAAAGAAGATCGATGTCAAAGGCGTCCGGGTAAACATTATTCATACCGCTGTTGGTGCAATTAATGAAAGTGATGTGGCGTTAGCTGAAGCCAGCAATGCCATTATCATTGGTTTCAATGTTCGTCCAACTAATCAGGCTAAGCAGTTGGCAGATTCTTCAAATGTGGATATCCGTTTACATCGAGTTATCTACAACGCAATTGACGAAGTAGAATCCGCTATGAAAGGGATGCTTGAACCAACTTACAAGGAAGTCATTACTGGGCAAGTTGAAGTTCGTCAGATCTATAAAGTTTCCCATGTTGGAACTGTTGTTGGTGGTTATGTGACGGAGGGCTATATTCAAAAGGATAGTGGCGTTCGTTTAATCCGGGACAGTGTTGTAATTTACGAAGGGAAATTAGCCAGCTTGAAACGATTTAAAGATGATGCTAAACAAGTCAAACAAGGCTTTGAATTAGGTCTTACAATTGATGGCTATAATGATATTAAAGTTGATGATGTCATCGAAGCCTATATCATGAAAGAGGTTCCTGTAGAATAGGAGGATCCACATGGCAAGATTATATCGAGCTGATCGTCTTGGTCAGGAAATAGAGAAAGAAATTAGTGATATTATTCGTAAACGTGTTCGTGATCCACGCGTGCAGGGTATCACCATCACTGGTGTTAATGTGACTGGTGATCTTCAGCAAGCAACTGTTTACTATAGTATTTTGTCAGATAAGGCTTCCGATGGTGAAAGAGTTGCCACCGGTTTGCAAAAAGCTAAAGGCCTGATTCGCAGCGAATTGGGTTCTCGTCTGTCAATTTATAAAACTCCTGAATTAATTTTTGAACGTGATGCCTCAGTTCAATATGGCGATCGTATTGATAAGTTGATCAATAAACTTAATTCAGAAGATTAATCGATTTCGTTTATAAATACGCAAAAGAATGGTCTGGAATTTAATGGCCATTCTTTTTTTGATGCCAAAATTCAAAGGAAACGGCGAAGCTATGCTATAATTTAAAGCAGTAAAAAATGGAGGTCGTTTTATATGGATGGCATAATTCCTTTGTATAAACCGCGGGGCATGACAAGTTTTGATTGTGTCGCCAAAATTCGCGGTATTCTTCATCAAAAAAAAGTTGGCCATAGTGGTACATTAGATCCTAATGTAGACGGAGTTTTGCCAATCTGTGTGGGGAAAGCCACTAAAGTTGTAAACTACCTAATGGCATCAGGTAAGGTTTACGAAGGGGCTGTAACTTTTGGTTTTTCTACAACTACTGAAGATTTAGATGGTGAAGTTATCAAGAAACGAATTCTTAGTCAGGCTTTTTCTGATACTGAAATTGATATGGCTATGCTTCGGTTAACTGGTGAGATTACTCAAATACCACCAATTTATTCTGCAATTAAAGTTAATGGCAAGAAGTTATATGAATATGCACGCCAGGGTATTGAAGTTGAACGACCAAAACGTCAAATAACAGTTCATACGTTTGAACGACAAGCCCGGTCCGTTTTCGATAAGATCAATGGTACCCAAACTGTTAATTTCAAAGTTGTGTGCAGTAAAGGGACTTACGTTCGGACGCTGGCGGTGGATCTGGGTGAGATTTTAGGTGTGCCGGCAGTTATGTCAAAATTAACTAGGCTAAGTAGTGGCGGGTTTAAATTAGATGAAACGGTGACTTTTGCTCAGTTGGAGTCGGCTGTTGAAACTAATACGATCGATACTTTGATTCGGCCCCTTGATCATGCGTTAAAAAATTATCCGCATTTTGAACTGAATGCCGATCTTTGGCGGAGAGTTCAAAACGGTGCTATTTTACAGGGAAGTAATTTTGATCAGCCGAAAAATGCAGCCCCTGTATTGGCATTGACTTTTCACGATCGGGTCCAAGCACTATACCAATATGATGAAAAACGGGTAGCTTATCGGCCGATGACCATGTTATTAACCAACTAACTAAGAGAGTTTTGAGAACGTGATATTTAGAATTATTGGGAGGATTTTATGAGAATTATTTATTTACATCATCCATATGAGACTCAAGAAATTCCTCATGGAGATGTTGTTTTGGCAATGGGATTTTTTGGTGGCGTTCATCTTGGCCATCAGGCAGTTATCAAGTGTGCTCGCAAGGAAGCCGATCAAAGAAAATTACCGCTTGCAGCAATGACTTTTGACCACCACCCGTCTGTTGTTTTTCCGAAACCAGGACTAAATGGTTTACATTATTTGACCTCAGTTAAACGAAAAGCTGAGTTAATGACTAGTTTGGGTGTTGATTTTTTATATGTGGTCAGTTTCACATCCACTTTTGCGCATTTAACTCCTCAAGAATTTGTGGATCAATATATGGTTAATCTGCATGCAAAAGCAATCGTTGCAGGTTTTGACTATACTTACGGGCCACGTGAAATTGCGGATATGACTCATTTACCAAGTTATGCCAAAGATCGTTTTGATATCGTGACAGTAAACGAATTTTTATTAGACGGTCAAAAAGTTAGTTCAACCAAAATTCGTGATGATTTAAAGAAAAGTGATGTGGATCATGCCAACAAGTTCTTAGGATATGTTTACCAAACTAGTGGATTAGTAGTTCATGGTGAAGCTCGGGGACGAACACTTGGATTTCCTACGGCAAATGTATTGTCAGATCCATGGGTACGAATTCCGGGGATTGGAATTTATGCTGTTCGGATCAAAATTGGCACAAAATGGTGGCCAGCGATGGCTTCTGTTGGCCGTAATGTCACGTTTGGAGAAAATCGTCCGATCACGTTAGAAATCAATATTTTTGATTTTGATCAGGAAATATATGGTGAAGTAGTTTCCGTAGAATGGTATCACTATGTGCGTGGTGAAATAAAGTTTGCGAATGCTGACAAATTAATTGAACAATTAAAGGCCGATGAAAAAAACATCCGGCAATATTTTGCGAATTTAAATAATGGAAAATCAAATTAATGTAGATGCATTTTTCAGTTAATACCTTGCCATTGAAATCTGATTTAAATCAGAACGTAAAGTATCAAAAAATGCTGTAGCACCTTGGACGAAATCTCTTAATACAAGCAAAAAAGTAGGCTTTTAAAAAAAGAATAGTACAAATATCAAAAAATGTTTGACTAATGTTGACATTTGAAAGAACATTTGTTATCTTTAATAGTGTCTTAGCACTCCAATGTGCTAAGTGCTAAAAGAGGTGATGGTTTTGCTGACAGATAGGGAGTTATTGATTTTACAAGCAATCGTTCAGATCTATACGAGTGATGGTCAGCCAGTAGGTTCAAAAGCTTTAGTTAGCCAATTACCGATGCATGTGAGTTCGGCAACAATTCGTAATGAGATGGCGACGCTGGAAGAAATTGGGTTGCTTAAGAAAACTCACTCTTCGTCCGGTCGAATTCCTTCGATCCAAGGCTATCGCTATTATGTTGACCATTTGTTGAAACCTGATAAAGTTCAATCGAGTGATTTGCGACAGATACGTTCTTCGTTTAATCATCAGTTTCAAGAAATTGATGATATCGTTGCCGAATCGGCGGATATGCTTTCTAAGTTAACTAGCTACACTGCCTTTACAGTAAAGCCTGAATTGAAAGATGCAAAGCTTGAAGGGTTCAGATTGGTTCCATTAGGAAATCATCGTGTTATGGCTATTTTGGTAACTGACAATGGTGACGTTCAGAATAGAACTTTTAAGGTGCCTTCAAACGTTGATCCTGAAGCTTTAGAAGCAGTTATTCGGATCATTAATGATGAATTAGTTGGTTTAACGTTGTCAGAAGTTTTCAAAAGATTAGCAACGGATATTCCGAATCAAATCGGAAAGTACATTGAAACGCCAGAGGGTTTCTTGGATGTTTTCGAAGATGTTTTGAAAAAATCAGCAACTGAACGATTCTTTGTTGGTGGGCAGCTAAATTTACTGGATTTTTCCAAGCAGCATGATTTGGGTGCAATTCGATCTTTATATCGTTTGATGAACCATTCGACGGATCTTGCCAGCGTTTTGGGTTCGCCAGATCAAAATATTAAGGTTCAAATCGGTAATGAAATTACTAATAATCTGTTAAAAAATTATAGTTTGATTACAGCAACTTACGATGTTGATCAACATGGTAAAGGTGTTATTGCAGTTTTGGGACCAACGAGTATGCCATATTCCAAAATGATTGGGTTGGTTGGTGCGTTCCGAACAGAGTTAGCAAGAAGATTGATAGATTATTACCACGATATTGATGATAGTTGAGAGGTGTGAACATAGTGGCAGAAGACAAGAAGACTGAAAAGATCGATGAAACGGTCGAAAAACAAACAAAAGAAACAAAAAAAACTAAAGTTAAACCTGATAAAAAAGTAAAGGGCGAAAAAAAGTCCAAGAAACAATCAAAAACGGCTACCCAGATTGAAGAGTTAAAAAAACAAATTACCGAATTGAATGGTAAAGTTGATGCTATAACTGATCAATACATTCGTGCTAAGGCTGAAACGGCCAATATTCAAAAACGAAATGAAAAAGAGCAGGCAAACTTGGTTAAGTATGACGGTCAACACTTAGCCAAAGACATTTTACCAGTGATTGATAATCTTGAGCGTGCTTTGGCGATTGAGGTGTCTGACGAAAATGGAAAGCAACTGAAAAAGGGTATTCAGATGGTTTTTGATCACATGAATAAGGCCTTAAAAGACAATCATGTAACTGAGATTGAAGCAGTTGGTCAACCATTTGATCCACACATTCATCAAGCCGTTCAAACGGTGGCTGTTGAAGAAGGCGGCAAAGCTGATCAAGTAGTGAGTGTCCTGCAAAAGGGATACATGCTAAAAGATCGTGTTTTACGGCCTGCAATGGTTGTTGTGTCACAATAAATTAAAAAGAGGGATAATAAAATGGCAAGCAATAAAATTATTGGTATTGATTTAGGAACAACAAATTCCGCGGTTGCAGTCCTCGAAGGAGACAAACCAAAGATTATTACTAACCCAGAAGGTAGTCGAACAACACCTTCAGTGGTTTCATTTAAAAATGGCGAAACTCAGGTTGGAGAAGTAGCTAAACGACAAGCAATTACTAACCCGGATACAATCGTTTCCATCAAACGTCATATTGGTGAAAAGGGTTATACAGTTAGTGCTGGTGGCAAGTCTTATACACCACAAGAGATTTCAGCAATGATTTTGGAATATCTGAAACATTATGCTGAAGATTATCTTGGTGACACTGTTGAAAAAGCAGTTATCACTGTACCGGCTTATTTTGATGATTCACAACGACAAGCAACTAAAGATGCGGGTAAAATTGCAGGTTTAGACGTTGAACGAATTATCAATGAACCTACGGCATCTGCTTTAGCATATGGACTCGACAAGCAAGATAAAGATGAAAAAGTCTTAGTTTATGATCTTGGTGGTGGTACTTTTGATGTTTCTATCCTTGAATTAGGGGATGGTGTTTTCCAAGTACTTTCTACAAATGGTGATACACATCTTGGTGGTGACGATTTTGATCAAAAGATCATTGATTGGTTAGTTGATGACTTTAAGAAAGAAAACGGTGTTGACCTTTCTCAAGACAAGATGGCTTTACAACGTTTGAAGGATGCTGCTGAAAAGGCTAAGAAGGACCTTTCTGGTGTAACTGAAGCCCAAATCAGTTTACCATTTATCTCAGCTGGAGCTAACGGTCCCTTACATTTGGAAAAAACTTTGACGCGTGCACAATTTGATCAAATGACTTCTGACTTAGTTGCTCGAACAAAGACCCCTGTTGATAATGCCTTACGTGACGCTGATCTTTCTGCAAGTGATCTTGATGAAATCATCCTTAATGGTGGTTCTACTCGTATTCCTGCAGTTCAAGAAGCTGTTAAAAACTGGACTGGAAAGGAACCTAACCATTCAATCAACCCTGATGAAGCGGTTGCCATTGGCGCTGCCGTTCAAGGTGGTGTCTTAACTGGTGACGTTAAAGATGTTGTTTTACTTGATGTCACACCACTTTCTTTAGGTATTGAAACTATGGGTGGTGTATTCACTAAGTTGATCGATCGTAATACAACCATTCCAACTAGCAAATCACAAGTGTTCTCTACTGCTGCCGATAGTCAACCAGCCGTTGATATTCATGTGTTACAAGGTGAACGTCCAATGGCTGCTGATGACAAGACGCTTGGAAGATTCCAATTGACGGATATTCCACCGGCACCACGTGGTGTTCCTCAAATCGAAGTTAAATTCGATATTGATAAAAACGGGATTGTTAATGTTTCGGCAACTGACAAGGGCACTGGTAAAAATCAAAAGATTACTATCAAGAGTTCTTCAGGTCTTTCTGACGAGGAAATTGATCGAATGATGAAAGAAGCTAAAGAAAACGAAGCTGCTGATGAGAAACGTAAAGAAGAAGTTGATCTTAAGAACGAAGTAGAACAATTAATCTTTACAACTGACAAGACTTTGAAAGAGCTTAAAGGCAAAGTATCTGAGGATGAGATCAAGAAGGCAAAAGATGCTGAAGATGCTTTGAAGAAGGCTCAAAAAGATAATAATGTTGAGGATATGAAGACCAAGAAGGACGACTTGAATAAGATTGTTCAAGACCTTTCGGTAAAATTATATCAACAAGCACAACAACAGGAACAAGCTAAGGGTGATCAAAAAGATGGTTCAGCTTCATCTGATAAGAAAGATGATAAAGGAACTGTCGATGGTGACTTTGAAGAAGTAGATCCTGACAAAGACAAAAAATAAGTGATTGAATTGCTTGATTGTTAATAAAAAGTCAAAGTCATATCGACTTTGGCTTTTTATTACATTTGGTCTATGATATTCTAAGTTTATCGATAAAAATGGAGGATCATAATGGCGGAGAATAAAGATTACTATGAAACCTTAGGGGTATCCAAAGATGCATCTGCCGATGAAATTAAAAAGGCATACCGAAAATTATCAAAAAAGTATCATCCTGATTTGAATAAGGCTCCTGGAGCTGAACAGAAATTCAAAGAAGTAAATGAAGCTTATGAAGTTTTAAGCGACGATCAAAAACGAGCTCGTTATGATCAGTATGGTTCAGCTGATGCAAATGCTGGATTTGGTGGTAACGGTGGTTTTAATTCTGCTGATTTTGGCGGATTTGGTGGTAGTGGCGGCGGGTTCGATGACATTTTTAGCCAGTTTTTTGGTGGCGGTGGTCGAGGTCGTAGTGCACAGCCAAATCAACCTCAACAAGGTGAAGATCTACAGTATCAAATGGACCTTACTTTTGAAGAGGGTGTGTTTGGCAAAAAAACTACAATTAAGTATAATCGAGAAGCACTTTGTAAGACATGTGATGGCTCTGGTGCAAAACCTGGAACTTCACCAGTTACTTGTGCAAAATGTCATGGTGCCGGTTATATTCAAGTAACTCAAAATACACCTTTAGGTCGGATGGTTTCACAACAAGTTTGTGACGTTTGTCATGGAACTGGTAAAGAAATCAAAGAAAAATGTCCAACTTGCCAAGGAACTGGTCATGTAAATGAACGTCATGAAGTCAAAGTGACAGTTCCTGCAGGCGTTGAAGATGGTCAACAAATGCGATTACAAGGTCAGGGTGAAGCAGGTACAAACCGTGGTGGCTATGGTGATCTGTTCATTATCTTCCGTGTAGCACCAAGTAAAGTGTTCAAGCGTGAAGGTGCTGAAATCTATCTGGATAAACGAATTAGTTTTGTCCAGGCAGCTTTGGGTGACGAAATCCAAGTTAAAACGGTTCATGGTGATGTTAAGATGAAAGTACCGGCTGGAACTCAAACCGGGACGACCTTCCGTTTGCGCGGAAAAGGTGCCCCTCGTTTAAGAGGTAACGGTAATGGTGATCAGCAGGTTACGGTCATTGTTGAAACACCAAAGAATATGAATGCAGAACAAAGAGAAGCTATGCGGGCATTCGCTAAAGCTGGCGGCGAAAAGGTTTCTGGTTCAGGTAAGAATGGATTTTTTGATAAATTTAAGTAGTATCTTAAACACGAACAAGATGGTGAACTTTGACAAGCAAATTAATTTTCTTAATGACGCTTGTCTGCCATTTAGTTTCGTGTTTTTACTTTTTGGCAAACAGGTTTGAAAATGAAATAATTGAGATTGGCTTCAAACGTTGCTATAATAGGATGAATGAAGTTATATGAAAGTGGGATTTAAAATGCCTGAATACAAAGATTTGAAGGATCGCCAGCAACATATTCGAAACTTTTCGATTGTTGCCCACATTGATCATGGGAAATCCACTCTGGCAGACAGAATCCTGGAATTGACGGATACAGTTGCAAAACGAGATATGCAAGATCAATTACTCGATTCAATGGATTTGGAGCGTGAACGAGGAATTACAATTAAATTAAATGCGGTCGAATTGCATTACAAAGCCAAAGATGGGGAAACATACATTTTTCATTTAATTGATACTCCTGGTCATGTTGATTTTTCCTACGAAGTTTCACGAAGTTTGGCAGCTTGTGAAGGTGCCATTTTAGTTGTTGACGCTGCTCAAGGTGTGGAAGCACAAACTTTAGCCAACGTCTATTTAGCCTTGGATGATGATTTGGAAATTGTTCCGGTTATCAATAAAATTGATTTGCCATCGGCTGATCCAGAACGGGTTCGAACTGAAATTGAAGATGTCATTGGATTAGATGCGTCTGATGCTGTTCTTGCGAGTGCCAAGAAAGGTATCGGTATTTCAGAATTATTGGAACAAATTGTGGACAAAGTACCGGCCCCTGAAGGTGAATTAGATGGTCCTCTGAAGGCCTTAATTTTTGATTCGAAGTACGATGACTACCGTGGGGTTGTGTTGAGTATTCGTTTGTTTGAAGGTATGGTGAAACCTGGTGACCATATTCGCTTAATGAATAGTGGTAGCGAGTACGAAGTGACGGAAGTAGGGGTGAACTCACCCAAACCGATCAAACGCAATTATTTGATGGCCGGTGATGTTGGTTATTTAACGGCTAGTATCAAAGATATTAAAGATACCCGTGTTGGTGACACAGTGACAGGAGTGAAACAACCGGCTAAGGAAGCTTTACATGGTTACCGGGAAATGAACCCGATGGTCTATGCCGGCTTGTATCCAACCGATAATGCGAAGTTTAACGATTTACGGGAAGCTCTTGAAAAATTACAATTAAATGATGCAGCGTTAGAGTTTGAGCCTGAATCGTCACAAGCCTTAGGATTTGGTTTCCGTTGTGGTTTTTTAGGTCTCTTGCACATGGACGTTGTTCAGGAGCGTTTAGAACGTGAATTTAACTTAGATCTTATTACGACGGCACCATCTGTTACCTATCATGTAGAATTAACAGATGGTAGTGAACTGGTCGTTGAAAATCCTTCTGAGATGCCTGATGCGTCAAGTATTAAAGATGTGAAGGAACCGTTTGTCAAAGCGTCAATAATGGTGCCTAACGACTATGTAGGTCCAGTAATGGAATTATGCCAACATCGTCGAGGGGTGTTCGACACCATGGATTATTTGGACACCTACCGGGTAAACGTGGTGTACTACCTGCCACTATCTGAAATTATTTTTGACTTTTTTGATAAGTTAAAGTCAGGGACACATGGCTATGCTTCGTTGGATTACGAATTGGAAGATTATCGGCCAAGTGATTTGGTAAAAATCGATATTCTCTTGAACAGTAAAAAGGTTGATGCGTTGAGTTTTATTGCTCATCGTAATTTTGCCCAACAGCGTGCAATTGAAATTACTGGTCGGTTGAAGAAAATTATTCCACGTCAAAACTTTGAGATTCCAATTCAGGCTGCCATTGGTGTAAAAATTATTTCACGAACGAATATAAAGGCATATCGAAAAGATGTCACATCTAAAATTCATACAGGTGATCCTGATCGGCGTGCTAAACTTTTGGACAAACAGAAACGCGGGAAAAAACGCATGAAAGCTGTAGGGACTGTGGAAATTCCGCAAGAAGCTTTCATGGCCGTTTTGAAGACAGATACCGAACAAAATGATAATAATTAAAAGATAAATAGTGAGTGGTCATTAAGTATAATTCATTAAATTCACTTACAACGGGTATTAAATAAGTTCATCAAATTGGTTTACTTTTTTTGAAGAATAGCTTAATATAATGATTAACTAGAATTGAGTCAAGGGGCTTTAAGCAAATTTTTTGGAGGTGTTATTTATTTTAAAGCGAACGAAACAGTTCATGAACTCCAATAAATATAAGTATGAAAAACATTATATCAGACCATTAATGACTCCTGAAAGTGTTTATGTTTTTAAGTTTGGAAAAGAAGATTTGAATAATCGCTTGATTATCAAGTATTCCCATACCTGGACAGGACGAATTAAGATTAACGAAATTGATTTGCGCCTGCATAAACAGCAGCATCCTCGAATCTTTAAACGTGAATCTGATCTAATTAAGTATTTGAAGCAGCACGTGAACCAAAAGGCAAAAGGTCGATTGAAGACTAATAAAATCGAACCTGACGAGAAAAAAGAATCAAAGTAAGCAAAACAAACGAGTGATGGCAGACGTTGCCAGTCATTCGTTTTTTTGTGGAGCAGGATTATTGTCCAATTTAGTTGACGTTCGATAAATTAAAGAGTATCTTAGCTGTAATGAAACCTTTAAAGATGTCCTGTGAGACTTCGAAGGTAGTCTAGAATAAATTAAGTCTAACTATTATTCTGAACCCCTTTGAGTCGAACAACTCAAAGGGGTTTTAATATATTAGGAGGATTTTAAATGGCGAAAACAAATGAGTTTCACAATGATGATGTCGTTTTGGATATTCATGATCGACCAACATTAGGACACTGGATTGGTTTATCAATTCAACATATGTTTGCAATGTTTGGCTCAACTGTTCTAGTTCCTATTTTGGTGGGCTTGAATCCTGGGATTGCGCTTTTTAGTTCTGGTGTCGGCACCCTAATATACATACTTATTACAAAGGGTAAGATTCCAGCTTATATGGGTTCAAGTTTTTCATTTATTGTCCCAATGGTTGCTTTAATGAAAACAACGGGATATCCCGGTATTGCACAAGGAACGGTGGCTGTCGGGTTAGTATACTTGATTGTTGCCTTAATCGTAAGTTTTGTAGGTTCTGAATGGATTAACAAAATTTTGCCACCCATTGTTGTCGGCCCGATCGTAATGGTGATTGGCTTATCATTAGCCGGAACGGCCGCGACTGACGCTACCATGCGCACACTTGCTTCTGGTTCAACCACTTACGATTGGCGATATTTCGCGGTTGCAATGATTACACTATTAGTTACGATTGGATTTAACATGTACCTGAAAGGATTTATTAGTTTGATTCCAATTCTTTTGGGAATTGTTGTAGGCTACGTGGTTGCTGTTTTGTTCGGGATTGTAGACTTCAGCGGTGTTCTGGCAGCTTCTTGGTTTTCATTACCAAAATTTCAAGTCCCATTCTTAACTTATCGTTTTCATTTTTATTGGGGCGCGGTTTTGAGTTTGGCGCCGATTGCGTTTGTGACAATGACTGAACATACTGGACATATTATGGTCCTCAACAAACTGACTAAACGGAACTTCTTTGAAGATCCTGGATTAAACCATACTTTGGCTGGTGACGGGACCGCATCTCTTATTGCTGGATTTGTTGGTGGCCCACCTGTTACAAGTTATGGTGAAAATATTGGTGTTTTGGCAATCACCAAAGTCCACAGTGTTTATGTTTTGGCTGGTGCCGGAATGTTTGCAATTATATTTAGTTTTATTGGTAAACTGAGTGCCCTAATTCAAAGCATTCCTTCACCTGTAATTGGCGGAATAAGTTTTCTTTTGTTCGGAACAATTGCTTCCAATGGACTACGGGTATTAATTGATGAGAAAGTAGATTTCAATATTAAACGTAACCTCATGATTGCTTCAGCTATCTTGGTTATTGGGATTGGAAATGCTTATCTGCAGTTGGGACAGTATCGGTTTTCAGGTTTAGCCGTTGCAACAGTTTTAGGAATTGTACTAAATTTGGTCTTACCACAAAAGGCTGCTAGTGAAAAAGAATTTGATGATCGAAAAGCTAAATAATGATGCTTTAATTCAAATTTAAAACTAAAGAGTTTGGTCCTTTACTAGGATTAAATTCTTTTTTGCTTTCTATGAAGTTAAAGCTGTAAAATACAAGTAGCATAAATTAATCGTATAGATTGGTGAGTTTTAGATGACAACAAGTTTTGAACAGGTTCAACATTTTCTCCTTAGCGGAAACACAGCAGATATTGCTAAGAAATTATTAGGCAAAAAAATTTGTTTTGAAACCGAGCTTGGGATGTTGAGTGCCTACATTGTTGAAGATGAGGCATATATCGGTCCTAAAGATCAAGCGGCGCACGCTTTTCAAGGACACCGGACGCCTAAAAATGAACCACTTTATCATGAAGCTGGTACCATTTATATTTACCAAATGAGAACGCAATTGCTCTTGAATTTGATTACTCAAAAAGTTGACGATCCTCAGGGTGTTTTAATTCGTGCCGTACAACCTGCGGAGGGATTATCTCAATTTCGTAAGAATCGAAAAGTGCAACAGCCATTTGAACTCACCAGTGGACCTGGAAAATTAATGCAAGCCTTTGGCATCCCTAAGTCTTTAAAGGGGACTCGTTTGAATGAGGGTTCCTTAAGCTTAGATCTTGAAGACTTTAAAACGGCGACACATATTATTCAGAGTGGCCGGATTGGGGTTCCAAATAAAGGTGCTTGGACGTCTGAACCGTTACGATACTTCGTAGCGGGGAATCCTTATGTATCAAAAATGAGGAAACGTGATATTGAGTTTAAAACGTACGGTTGGCAATAACATTTAAGGAGATTGATAACTTTGAAATGGACAGAAATAATTGTACAAACCTCAAATGAGGCAGTAGAAGCAGTTACTAATATTTTGGAAACGGCTGGATCCAAGGGAGTTAAGATCGAAGACGCTGAAGATTATAAAAAATTACGCGCTGGTCGATTTGGGGAAATCTTAAATTTGGCGGATATTCCTCATATCAAAAGTGGTGCGTCAGTGACCGGGTATTATCCTGAATCAATAAAAGTTGACGACTTGTTACCACAAATTAAACATCAAGTTGACCAACTTATAAGCTTTGGTTTAGACCCAGCGCCTGCAAACGTCTTGCAAAAGCCATTAGAAGAAACGGAATGGCAAACTGCTTGGAAAAAGTATTATCATCCAGTTCGAATTACCCGTTATTTAACGGTAGTTCCCGATTGGGAAACTTACAAAAAAACGGCCGATGAGGAAAAGATTTTAAAGTTAGATCCTGGTATGGCCTTCGGGACGGGAACCCATCCCACAACACAATTGTGTTTGCAGGCGTTGGAAATGTATTTACGTGGTGGCGAAGAACTCATTGATGTTGGTACTGGTTCAGGTGTTTTAAGTATTGCGGCCAGCAAAATGGGGGCAGGAAAAATTAGGGCCTTTGATTTGGATCAGGTGGCGGTTGATTCGGCTGTGGAGAATCTAAAGCTAAATCCAGATGTAAAAAATATTGAAATCAAACCAAATGATTTACTTGAGGGAATTCAAGTACAAGCAGATGTTGTTGTGGCAAATATTTTGGCTGAAATCATTGAGCCTTTAGTACCACAAGCAAAAAAATGTTTGAAGCCGGGTGGTTTATTTATTACTTCTGGAATTATCAAAGATAAATTAAATTTAATCCTTGATGATTTGCAAAAAGATAATTTCGAAATTATTGAAGTTTTACAAATGAAAGATTGGCGGGCAATCGTAGCAAAAAAGCCGGCGGAAGATCAGTGATGTTAAATTAGTGAAACCTAATCAAAGTTTTGATCAATATAGATAAGATGGGAAGGAGTAAAGGCATGCAACGTTATTTTACTGATCAGATGATTCAAACAAAAGTTTCTTTTTCAATAGCCGGTGATAATTTTCACCATTTGGTACGAGTGATGCGTGCTAAAGTGAATGATCAGGCTGAATTTGTTTCAAAAAAGCATGAGGTTTTTATTGGGAAAATTGAAAGAATTGATCCCCAAGAGGCTCATATAATGCCTATCTATCAACTTGAAAAATCGGCGGAACTGCCAGTAGAAGTGACGATTGCATGTGGCATTTCTAAAGGTGATAAAAGTGAATATATTGTGCAAAAGGGCACGGAAATGGGCGCAAGAAATTTTATTTTTTTGCCAACCGAATTTTCTGTAGCTAGATGGCCAGAAAAAAAGGTCACGCGAAAAGTTGAGCGTCTCCAAAAAGTTGCAAAGTCGGCTGCAGAGCAATCACATCGCAATTATATTCCAACTGTGACCTATTATAATGATTTGCAAACTTTATCTAAATGGCCGGGAAAGTTTAAAATTGTGGCTTATGAAGAATCTGCCAAGCATGGCGAGCACACACAATTACACGCCCAAATTGGAAAAATGCAACCGAATGACACTGCATTAGTGTTGTTCGGTCCAGAAGGTGGATTAGCTAATAGTGAGGTCGAATCCTTAAGAGACGTGGGGTTTGTAAGTGTTGGCCTCGGACCCCGAATTTTACGTGCAGAAACGGCACCATTATATTTACTTTCTGCTATTTCCGTTTTAAAGGAAATGAGGTAGAATTAGGAAATATACTTTGAAAGTCAGCAGTGGAGGGATGAATTTGAATAAAACTTTAAAATTTTTTGTCCAAATAAAATGGCGATATTGGGTTGCCGGGGTGGTTTTAGGCGTCTTATTACCGTTTGTTTTACATATTACAAGTGCTTCCCATGTTTTTATTGATCTGTGGTTTTTAATGATCATTAATACACTAGCTGCCATAATTTTGGGATCTTTAATTAAGGCTAATCGTGTGCACTGGGCGTTATTGTGGTTATTTCCAATTTTCTTTTTACTAGGTGTGCATTTGTTTTTACCAAGATACGCTTACTATTTTGTAATTGTTTATTTGAGCACAAGTTATATTGCATATGGGTTAACGAGTTAATCTCTAAAGTTTTAAAAATTATAAAGGGGGCTTACTTATGTCACAAGAGCCGGTTCTTTCTGCTCAAGATGTTTTAAATATGTGTCGAAAATATATGAATGCCGATCACGTGGCGATTGTTCAGAAAGCTTGTGATTTTGCCACCTATGTTCATCAGGATCAATATCGTCAATCTGGTGAAGCTTATATTATGCATCCTATTCAAGTTGCGGGGATCTTAGCTGAACTAAAAATGGATCCGGCAACAATTTGTGCGGGTTTTTTGCATGACACGGTCGAGGATACACTTATTACTTTGGGAGACATCAAGGAGTTATTTGGCTCTGATGTCGCCGTTATTGTGGATGGCGTTTCCAAGATTAGTAAAATTCGCTATAAATCTAACCAAGAACAACTTGCTGAAAATCATCGTAAGTTACTACTTGCGATGTCAAAAGATATTCGGGTCATTATTGTAAAATTAGCTGATCGATTGCATAATATGCGAACTTTGGAGCACCTGCGCCCGGACAAACAACGCCGAATTGCAAATGAAACGTTGGAAATTTATGCACCGCTTGCCGATCGATTAGGAATTAGTACCATTAAATGGGAATTAGAGGATATTTCGTTACGGTATTTAAATCCACAACAATATTATCGAATTGCGCATTTGATGAATTCTCGCCGCGATCAACGCGAAGAGTATATTGCTTTTGCAATTAAGGACATTAAAGACGCGTTAGATGCTTTAAATTTACATGAAATTGATATTTATGGTCGTCCTAAGCATATCTATTCTATTTACCGAAAAATGGTTGACCAACACAAACAATTTAGTCAGATTTATGATCTGCTGGCTATTCGAGTTATCACTCCTTCTATTAAGGATTGCTACGCAGTTTTAGGAGCCATTCACACTCGCTGGAAACCGATGCCTGGCCGTTTTAAAGATTATATCGCGATGCCCAAGGCTAATATGTATCAGTCATTACACACAACGGTTGTTGGTCCAGAAGGCAAACCTCTAGAGGTTCAAATTCGAACTGAGGAAATGCACCGAGTTGCTGAATATGGTGTTGCAGCTCATTGGGCGTATAAAGAAGGTAAAACAGATAAAGTTCAAACCAGTGATACTGGCAAAAAGCTGAATTGGTTTAAAGAAATTGTTGAGCTACAGGATGAAAGTAAAGATGCCGCTGATTTTATGGATTCTGTAAAGGGCGATCTTTTTGGCGATCGCGTTTATGCATTTACACCCAAGGGAGACGTCTTTGAACTTGCCAAAGGATCCGGTCCATTGGATATGGCTTACACGATTCATACAGAAGTTGGAAACCATACGACGGGTGCCAAGGTCAATGGAAAGATTGTGCCATTGGATTATAAAATTAAAAATGGCGACATTGTCGATATTTTAACTTCTTCTAGTTCTGCGGGACCAAGTCGCGATTGGATTAATTTAGTCTCTACTCGTAGAGCACGTAATAAAATTAAGCAATTTTTTAGACAGCAAGACCGTTCTGAAAATATCGAAAAAGGCCGCGAAGCTATTGAACACCAACTTAGGCAAACAGGTTTTGATCCATTAATTGTCCTAGAGTCGGAGAAGCTCGAAAAAGTTACTAATAAACTACACTATAGTTCTGTCGATGATCTATATGCTGCAGTTGGTTTTGGAGATCTCGCTCCGGTTGGGGTAGCTAATCGATTAACTGATGATGTCCGCGCTAAACAAGAGGAAGATCGAAAACGGCAAGAAGAACATGAACTCCTTGAAGAGCACCAGACAATTTCAAATGATCATGATTCAGAAAAGGAACGCAAAAAGAAGAGTTCCTCGAGCGGTATTATTATTGAAGGGGCCGATAACCTTTTGGTTCGGTTAAGTCATTGCTGTAATCCAGTTCCAGGGGATCCGATTGTGGGTTATATTACCAAAGGGCGTGGTGTTTCGGTTCATCGTGAAGATTGTCCAAATGTGACACATGCTGAGTCCCAGGACGAACGGTTGATTGGTGTTGAATGGGAAGATACGGCTGATGCACATAACAATTATGCGGCCGATCTTGAAGTTGAAGGCTATAATCGTAATGGCATGTTGAACGATATATTAAAAAAAGTCAATAACACAACACGCTACTTAAATTCTGTAAATGGAAAAGTTGATCATAATCGCATGGTGACAATCAGTTTGACAGTTGGTGTGCGCAATTTGAATCATCTTAATCATATTATGGATAGTTTAAAAACTGTGAAGGATGTATACGTGGTCAAGCGACCTACACATTAAGCTTACAAACTGACCTTGAAATTTAACTTTAATCTTATGTTTAAGGATTTTAGTTTAGACTTCAGGGTTTTTGTTTTAATTTTTATAAAAGGAGTAATTGATAATGAGAGTAGTTTTACAGCGAGTTAAACATGCACAAGTTTCCATAAAACAAGAATCAGTCGGTAAAATTAACACTGGTTATTTATTATTGGTTGGTTTTGAAGATAAGGATGGCACTGAACAAATTGATTATTTAGTTCATAAAATTGTTAACCTTCGTGTGTTTGAAGATGAAAAGCACAAAATGAATTTAAATTTAGCAAAAGTGAATGGTAGCATTTTGTCTGTTTCTCAATTCACACTTTATGCAGATACGAAGCATGGTAACCGTCCTGGTTTTACGGATGCCGGGGATCCGAAACATGCAAAGAAATGTTATGACCAATTTAATCAGAAACTAAGAGAAGCTGGTGTCATAGTTGAAACTGGCGAATTTGGGGCTGACATGCAAGTTGATTTGCAAAATGACGGGCCAGTAACCATTATTTATGACACGGATCAACTTTAAGTTAGGAGTTTTCACATGGATTTATTTTGGGATTTTGATGGGACTTTGTTTGATACTTATCCAATTATGGTCGAAAGTTTCGAAGCGGCTTTAACCGCAAATCAGGTACTTCACACGACGGCAGTTGATTTATATCAGGCCATGCGGCGAGGGTCATTAGGGAAAACGCTAGCAAAATATGCGCATAAAAATGGTTTGGATCTCGCAAATCTTAAACAAGATTATGCGAAAGATGAATCGGAAATTTTGGGCAGGGCAATACCATTTTCAAATGCCTATGAAGTCTGCCAGAAAAACGTCCTTTGGAACGGCCGTAACTTTTTGCTTACCCATCGAGATGATCAAGCTAAGAAATTATTAGCAATGCATGGTTTCGGAGAATTATTTACAGGGTATGTGACAGGAGCCAATCAGTTTCCTAGGAAACCGAATCCAGCTTCTTTAAATTATTTAATTAAACAGTTTAAAGTCAACAAAAAAACTGCCATCATGATTGGAGATCGTAATCTCGACATTTTGGCAGCTCATAACGCGGGTATTAAAGGAATTCTATTTGACCCGGATCATACTATTCAAGTGACAAGTTCACCTGAAAAACAAATTAAAGACCTAGCCGAATTATTGGTTATTTTTAACTAAAAAGTCCTATTCAAAAAACTGGGTAAGTGCAACTGTGACTGCAGAAGCAACTTGCTTTCGGTAGTGATAGCTACTAATTTGTTTAAAATCGTTGCTGGTGTTGATATAGCCGCCCTCAATTAACAATGCGGGTTGCGTATTGTCACGAATCACTTCGAAGTCCCCAAATTGGACACCTCGATTATTTAAACTGATTTTTGATTTTAGCTGGCTATTCACTAATTCGGCGAGCCTTAATGACGTTTTTTTGTGGTAGTAGTAAGTGGTATCACCGGAACCAGAGTTGTTTTCTGGTGCAGAATCATAATGAAAGCTGATAAAGGCATTTGCTTTGTGTTTATTGGCCATAGTTGCTCGAGCTGCCAGACTTACGTATTCATCGGTTGATCTTGTCATCAAAACACGTGCGCCTTTTGCCTCAAGTGATTTTTGTACAAGTTTGGCTGTTTTTAAAGTGTAAGTCTTTTCTTCATGTTTTTGATTAATTCCTAGAGCACCAGAGTCATTGCCACCGTGACCAGGATCTAACACAATAGTTGCTTCGGAAAGATTGGTGGCCTTACTGAAATTAAATTTGCGGTTGGTCAGCCAGCTGGGAATCCAGCCGAAATGATCGTCATTATAGCGAACACGTAGCCAACCACTTTTCTTCTTTAAAACAGTGACCCGTTTTCCTGAATTAACTATTCCAGATTTAGAATATGAAAGGGCTGGTCCGGTGCGAACCACCACATTATCTAAACTAACACGCACTGTTTTATCAGAAAAGAGCGTATATGTCAGAAAAAATGTGGCAATTAAAAAAATTAAAATGATGCTTAGTTGAAGTCGATTTTGCTTGATTAGATTGCGAAACTTAGTGGTCATAATTTATACTCCGTATTTCAGATTCTTTTCATTATTATATACCAGATGACGCGAAAATTGCGATATTTCTCTTTGAACCCTTGACAGCGAACCGATAGTTTAGTAATTTTAATGGTAGTTTAATATTAAAACCAGAGACAAAGAATAGTAAGCAGTCTCCTTTTTCAGAGAACCCAGAATTGCTGTGAGTGGGTATTTGGATCTGCTAAAGACACTTTCGAGGTGAGTCTGATATTCAGACTCCGTTGTAAGACGTTATCTAGATGAGTATTTAATTAAGGTGGTACCGCGCCTAAGCGCCCTTGTATAAAAACAAGGGCGTTTTTTATTGTTTTTAGAATTTTTTAAGATCTATAGGAGGGTTTACTATGAAATATCAACGTCCAAAAGGGACGGCCGACATTTTACCTGAAGAGGCTGTTGCTTGGAGTTACATTGAAGATGTTGCAAAAAAATTGTTTGCAAATTATCGATTTAACGAAATTCGTACCCCAATGTTTGAAAATTTTGAAGTTTTTTCTCGAAGTGCTGGTGATACATCTGATATTGTGACAAAGGAAATGTATGATTTTCACGATAAAGGGGATCGACACATCACCCTTCGTCCTGAAGGAACTGCTGGTGTTGTGCGAGCTTTTGTTGAAAATAAGCTTTATGGTCCGGAACAAATTAAGCCAGTTAAACTTTACTACATGGGACCAATGTTTCGATATGAGCGACCACAATCAGGTCGACTTCGTGAATTTCATCAAATTGGTGTAGAGGCATTTGGTAGTGAAAGTCCTAATTTAGATGTTGAAGTCATTTCGATGGGCATGCATTTATTGAAAAAATTGGGAATTAAAAATCTCAAACTTGTGATTAATACTTTGGGTGATCAAGAAACTAGGAAAGCTTATCGAGCAGCATTGATTGCTTATCTAGAACCTCATTTTGATGAATTAAGTGATGATTCCAAGGAACGTTTGCACCGGAATCCTTTACGAGTACTAGATAGCAAGGATAAGAATGACCAAAAATTAGTTGCTGATGCGCCTTCCATTTTGGATTATTTGAGTGAAGATTCAAAAAAACATTTTGAAACTGTTAAACAACTTTTAGATGACTTAGATATGCCCTATGAAGTAGATGCATCCATGGTGCGCGGACTAGATTATTATAATCACACGATTTTTGAAATTATGGCGCATGATAAGGTGCTAGGAGATGGCGACGTTACAGTTTGTGCTGGTGGCCGGTATAATGGCCTAGTTGAAGAATTGGGAGGCCCAGAGACGCCAGGAATTGGTTTTGGGCTAGGTGTTGAGCGACTTTTATTATTGATGCAGGCTCAAAAGGCAGCATTGCCGGAAACTAACTCATTAGATGTTTATGTTGTGGGAATTGGTGATGAGACAAAGGCTGAAACCTTAAAAATAGTTGAGGCTGTTCGTGAAAATGGCTTTAGTGCTGATCAAGATTATCTCGATCGAAAACCTAAAGCACAGTTTAAAACAGCTAATCGGCTGAATGCCAAAATTGTGATGACAATTGGAAACGACGAGTTGGCTAATCAAGTGGTAAATTTAAAGGTCATGGCCACGGGTGATGAGCACCAAGTCAAACTTGAAGATGTGTATAAAAATTTTCCAAAACTATTTGGCAAATTCTTAGAGAAATAGGAGATAGGTAATATGAAACGCACAACATATGCTGGTTTAGTGAATAAACAATATTTGAACCAAGACGTTGTTTTAAAAGGTTGGGTTCAGAAGCGACGTGATCTGGGTAATTTAATTTTTATTGATTTACGTGATCGTGAAGGAATCGTTCAGTTAGTTTTCAGTAAGGAATTTTCTGAAACGGCTTTAGATGTCGCTGATGAGCTACGTAGCGAATACGTCATTGAAATTAACGGGAAAGTTGTTCCAAGATCAGAAAAAGAAATTAATCCGAACATGAAAACTGGGGAAGTCGAAGTTGAGGTCCATGAAGCAAAGATTTTAAATAAGGCGAAAACACCACCATTTTACATTCAAGACAATATCAACGTTTCTGATGAATTACGTCTTAAATATCGATACCTTGACTTACGACGCCCTGAAATGCAAAAGGGCCTGATGATTCGTAATCGTATCACCCAAGCTGTTCATAGCTACTTTGATGAAAACGGGTTTATTGACATTGAAACGCCAGATTTAACGAAATCAACGCCTGAAGGAGCCCGTGATTATTTAGTTCCTTCAAGACTTTATCCTGGGCATTTCTATGCTTTGCCACAGTCACCACAATTATTTAAGCAGTTGTTAATGGGGGCAGGTTTTGATCGCTATTATCAAATTGCACGTTGTTTCCGTGATGAAGATTTACGCGGGGACCGTCAACCTGAGTTTACCCAAATCGATATGGAAACTAGTTTTCTAGATGCAGAAGAGATTCAAGATTTGACCGAAGGCTTAATTGCTAAAGTCATGAAAGACACCTTAGATATTGACGTTAAATTACCTTTTGACCGAATTAGTTGGAATGAATCTATGGCCCGCTTTGGAACGGATCAACCTGACGTTCGTTTTGGAATGGAATTAAAGGATCTTTCTGACATTATGAAAGATTCCGAATTCAAAGTCTTTTCAGGGGCTGTTGCGAATGGTGGACAAGTTAAAGCAATTGCGGTTCCTGGTGGCGCTGACTTATATTCTCGCAAGGCAATTGACAAGTACACCGAATATATTAAACGGTTTGGCGCAAAGGGGTTAGCTTGGCTGAAAGTTACAGATGATAGTTTTTCAGGCCCCATTGCTAAATTCTTTAAAGATGATGCGATTCGGGAACAGATTTTAAATGCCACCGAAGCTAAGAATGGTGATTTACTATTATTTGTTGCTGACCGTATCAAAGTTGTGGCAGATACTTTGGCATATTTGCGGGTTACAATTGCAAAAGAGCAGAATATGATTCCAGACGACAAATTTGCCTATCTGTGGGTCGTAGACTGGCCATTGTTTGAATATGACGAAGGGGATGGACGTTGGGTTCCTGCGCACCATCCATTCACGATGCCAAATGAAGAAGATGTACACTATCTAATGAACGATGATGAAGATCCTCATAAAGCGCATGCACAAAGCTATGACATTATTTTAAATGGTTTGGAACTTGGTGGTGGATCAATTCGTATTCATGATCGCAAACTTCAAGGCCGCATGCTGAAAGCCTTAGGATTTACCAAAGAGCGGGCTGAAAAGAGTTTTGGTTATCTCTTGGATGCGTTGGATACTGGTTTTCCACCACATGGTGGCCTTGCAATTGGTTTGGATCGTTTTGCACGTTTGCTAGCTAAACGTGATAATATTCGCGATGTTATTGCCTTTCCTAAGAATTCAAAAGCCGTTGAGCCAATGACTTCTGCACCACGACCAGTAGCTGAGAAACAACTACAAGAATTACATCTATTTTCAGTAAATGAAAATGATGAAAATAACGAAAATAAATAGATTATAAATTTTGATCAGCTGAGTAATGCTTAAGATTACCAGCTGATTTTAATTATTTAATCAAAAAATCAGAAAACAAAAGTGGGTTATGATACTATATAAGCTGAATGTAGCTTGAAGTTAATTTTGTAAAAATGGAGATGTTGAATAATGAGTAAAGAAGAAACAGCAATTTTTGCGGGTGGATGTTTTTGGTGCATGGTTCAACCATTTGACTCGTTGCTAGGCATTAAAAAGGTAGTTTCTGGTTATACAGGTGGTCACACTGTGAATCCCACCTATGAAGAGGTTAGCTCGCATACAACTGGCCATACTGAGGCAGTTAAGATTACATTTGATCCTGAAATTATGTCTTATCAACAGTTAGTTCAAATTTACTGGCAACAAACAGATCCAACCGATGCTATGGGCCAATTTCAAGATCGGGGAGATAATTATCGACCAGTTATCTTTGTGAATAGTCCAGAGCAACGCCGAATTGCAGAACAATCACGGGATGCACTTGCAGTAAGTGAACAGTTTGACGATCCAATTGTGACCAAAATTGAAGATGTGGCTCCATTTTATCCTGCAGAAGATTATCATCAGGATTTCTATCGAAAAAATCCTGAAAGATACGCACAGGAAGAGGCTGGTGGCCGAGACACTTTCAAAAAAGCTCATTGGGAAAAGGAGAATTAATGACTTTTCATGGATAAACAGTTTAAAAAGATTGCCAAACGACATCAATACACTGCCTTAGCTGGAACTGCTTTTATTTATGCAATTTTAGTTTCAATCGCGATGAACTTCTTTTGGACCCCAGGTAAGATCTATGCTTCAGGAATTACCGGTTTTGCGCAGTTAGTTTCGACACTAAGTGGTCGCTATCTGCCTTTTAGTCTATCGACAGCGCTTATGCTTTTTGTCTTAAACGTTCCGCTGTTTTTCTTAGCATGGGCTCAGATTGGTCATCGATTCACTTTATTTACGATTTTATCGGTTGGTCTTGCAAGTATTATGATTAAAGTGTTGCATCCCATGACGTTGACTACGGATCCAATCATTTGCGCTATTTTTGGTGGAGCAGTAAACGGTTATGGTACAGGGCTAGCCTTAAAAAATGGACTGTCAACTGGTGGTCTAGATATTTTAGGAATGGTTTTACGAAAACGAACAGGAAAAAGTATTGGGACCATTAATATGGTGTTTAATGCATTTATTGTTTGTGCAGCAGGATACGTTTATGGTTGGCCATACGCATTTTATTCCGCCATTGGTTTAATTGTAAATGCCAAAATTATGGACATGACGTATACTAGGCAACAACGCATGCAAGTGATGATTGTCACGGATAGGCCGAAGAGCGTGATTGATAGTGTGCAAAACCATATTCGGCGAGGTATTACAATTGTTCACGGAGCTGAAGGTGCCTACAATCATCATCAAAAAACCATCCTGTTTACTATTATTTCACGGTATGAAATGAGTGAACTGGAAATGGCGATGAAGGAGTCAGACCCGAAAGCGTTTGTAAGCATTTCTGGGAGTGTCAAAATTTTAGGGCATTTCTATGAGCCGTCACTATAAATCAAGGAGCAAGCGAAATGAAGAATATTTATATGTTTCTTGTTCGACTATGTTCGCTATTATTTGCTGGGCAAAGAAAAACACAAGTCACTTATTTAATGAGTTTTGGAAATAATAATGAGTTTGTTAGCCGTTTAGCAGAACGAATTGCACCACTAAAACTGAATGTCTATTATCAGCATGAGGTTGAAAACGATGTTCAAGAATTAAAAACTATTAAAACCATTCAATTAACGGAATTCGATAATGGCTCTTTTGTATTTTTTAAGTTAATCCCTCAATTAATGCGTAGTAAGTTAATTTTAATTGATAATTACTATCCTTTTATGGGAGGAATTATCAAAACAAAACGGATGCGAGTGTCACAGTTATGGCATGCAAATGGGGCTATTAAAGAATTCGGATTCAGTGATCCCTCAACTGAACGACGACGTCCATCAGCGCAAGTCCGATTTCAACGGGTTTACGATGTGATGGATGATATTTTCGTTGGTTCTCAAAAAATGGCTGATATTTTTCAAATAAATTATCGTCTAGATGGTCATCAAATGCGCAAATTGGGTTACCCAAGATCAGATAAATTTAGTGATAAAAATTGGGTTACTCAAGCAAGAGATAAATTTTTTACCCGTTACCCTGAACTAAAGGACAAGCGTTTGATTTTATATGCGCCGACCTATCGGAAGGGAGTCAAATTTTCTTTTGCTCCGGGATTTGAAAATCTGAAATTACCAAAAAATACCGTTTTAATTTTACGGTTGCATCCTCATTTACAGGATTTGGAAAAGCAATGGGAGCAAAAAGAATCTTTTATTACTTCAATTGATCCAAAAATCTCAACAGATGAGTTATTAACGGTTACCGATACACTTGTCACGGATTACTCGTCTATTTTATTTGATTATACTTTGCTTGATAATGCGCATAATATTGGGTTATTTACCTTTGACCAAAACGATTTTGAAAAGAAAGTTGGTTTACAAAGGGATTTTTCTGATGACTTTCATGCCATTATGATTACTAGTGTTGATCAACTTTCACGTTTTTTTGCAAATCCAGAAGACCAAAAAAGTATTATTATGGCAATTAATGAAACGTGGAATCAATATAATGATGGTAAGGCTGCGGAACGAATAATTGATTTTTTGATGAAACGGAGTGGCTTTTAAATGTTTCATATGATTGGACAACTCATAAAAGTTCTAATCCGCTACTTTTTGATATTAATCAATGACTGTCTTATTTGTTTGCCTATTAAACGCCACTTAATTATTTTTGAAAGTTTTAATGGGCAAGATGTTAGTGATAATCCTGCAGCAATCTATCAAGAATTAGTTTTGACCCATCCAGAGTATGCACCTTCCTTGTTTTTTGGCATTAAGGGTCGACGTTTTGAAGAAGTAAAAAGAACATATCCAGAAATTCAGATACTAAAACGTTGGTCGTTTAAATGGATATGGACTGTTGCACGTGCGGAATACTGGGTGTTTAATTCACGCATGCCATTGTGGTGGCATAAGAATCGGGGAACTACATATGTGCAAACCTGGCACGGAACACCATTAAAGAAATTGGGTATAGATATTGAAAACGTGGAGATCCCTGGGACAACTACGACAGAATATCATGCAGCTTTTAAAAAAGAATCAGCACGTTGGAATTATTTGATTGCTCCTAATTCTTATTCAGAAGCCATTTTCAAACGTGCATTTGGCTTTAATAATAAATTTATTCGATCGGGGTACCCGCGTAATGATGTGTTGTATTTAGATAATAATTTAGACACTATTCGTCATTTAAAACTTAAAATTCTTGGTGCTAGTGATGCTAAAGTAGTTTTGTACGCGCCAACTTGGCGGGATGATGAGTTTATTTATAAGGGACGCTATCGTTTTGATTTACCGTTTGATTTAAAAAAGTTTTTTTCGCTAGTTTCACCTGATACAATTCTGATTATTCGACCTCATTATTTGGTTAAAGATCATATTGATATTCGTGGATTTGAAAAACGTGTGAGAATTTTAGCTGATACTGACATTAATCAACTTTATTTGATTAGTGATTTGCTGATTACCGATTACTCATCAGTTATGTTTGATTTTGCCAACTTGCATCGACCAATGCTCTTTTTCCCTTATGATTTAGATCACTATGCAGGTAAACTACGAGGTTTTTATTTTAATTATTTAGAAGAATGTCCTGGCCCAATTGTGACCACCACAACAGAATTTTATAAACAACTTTCTGTGTTTAATTCTGAGGGGACGTTTGCCAACTATGACCGTCAGTTTAATGAGTTTCAGAAGAAATTTACAAGTTGGGAAAAAGGAACGGCTGCAAAACAAGTTATTAAAGCGATTGGAATTTACGAGGAGGAATAAGGCATGTTATTAGGATCTCACGTAAGTATGAAAGCACCTAAAATGTTTTTGGGTTCAGTAGAAACTGCAATTACTTATAAAGCGAATACGTTTATGATTTATACAGGTGCTCCGCAGAATACGAGGCGCAAACCGATTGAAGAGCTTCGGATCTCTGAGGGTCAAAAGCTCATGCAGCAAAACTCGCTAAGCAACTTGATCATTCACGCACCTTATATTGTGAATTTAGGAAACACAAAAAAGCCGGAAAGTTTCGAGTTTGGGGTCAATTTTTTAAAGAATGAAATCAAACGGGCGGATGCCTTGGGTGCGAGTGAAATTGTTTTACATCCAGGAGCCCATGTGGGAGCTGGGCCACAGGCTGCAATTGATCAGATTGTGCAGGGATTAAATGAAATCCTGTCTGAAGATCAACATGTTCAGATTGCAATCGAAACGATGGCCGGAAAAGGGACTGAGGTCGGGAAAACTTTTGAAGAGATTGCTGAAATCGTTAAAAGAGTAAAGTTGCAGGATAAGATTGCTGTCTGTTTTGATACCTGTCATACGAGTGATGCAGGTTATGGGATTCGAGATCACTTTGACGACGTTCTTGAAGAGTTCGACCAAAAAGTTGGTTTGAACTATTTAAAGGTTATCCATTTGAATGATTCCAAAAATCCGCAGGGGAGTCATAAAGATCGGCATGCAGATATTGGTCTGGGCACAATTGGATTTAAAACGCTGAATAAAATAGTCCACCATCCTCAACTCACGGCGGTTCCAAAGATTATGGAAACTCCGTGGATTCCAGATCCTAATGATGTTAAACAAAAATATGCGCCGTATGGTTATGAAATTGCCATGCTGAGAGCAGAAAAGTTTAATCCTGATTTAGTTTCCGATGTACTTGAACAAACTGAATTTGATGCGTTTTTAAAGTAAATTAAAAAAACAAAACAAAGTCGGCAAAAACTATGTTTTTGCCGACTTTGTCTTGTTTTATTCACTCTTTTTGTAAAATTCTTATTCTTCGCTTACATCCACATCGAGACTTTCCATAATTAATGTTGCAGTTTCCTCAATGGATTTATTAGAAGTTTTGATGACTAAACATCCCAAACGTTTGAAGATTTCATCAGCGTAATCTAACTCGAGTTTGATTCCTTCCGTGTTAGAGTATGAAGAATCTGGATTTAAACCATAAGAAATCATTCGTTGCCGTCGAATATCATTTAAAACTTCTGGCGTTGTAGTTAAACCGAAGATTTTTTTAGGATCAACTTTCCAAATTTCATCAGGAATTGCAGCTTGTGGTACAAGTGGTAGATTGGCAACTTTAAATCCTTTATTAGCTAAGTAAAGAGAAAGTGGTGTTTTTGAAGTCCGAGAAACACCAAGAAGCACAATATCAGCCTTTAAGAAGCCAGTCGGATCTTTACCATCATCATAGGTTACGGCAAATTCCATTGCAGCAATTTTGTCAAAGTAGCCTTCATCTAAACTATGCACAGTCCCAGGTTTATTAGCTGCTTTTTGACCTGTTTGTTGTTTAAAAAGCGAAATTGCAGGGGTTAAAACATCATAATACAAGATTTTGGCTTGCTCACATTGATCTTTTGCAAACTTATTTAGTTCTGGATTAACAAATGTAGAAAATACCATGGCTTTTTGACGTTTTGCACGTTTCAAAATGCCATCGAGTAAAGACGTTGTCTGTGTAAACGGATAACGATCAAATTCAAATTTTTCATTTGGAAATTGAGCAGAAGCAGCCTTGGCTACAGAATCTGCAGTTTCTCCAACTGAATCAGAAATTATAAATACTTTTGTTGACATAATCAATCACCCTCATCCTTTTAAGTTAAGTCTACCATACAGGGACGGGAATGAGAACGGTTTTATGAACTTTCAAATGAATTTTAAAAAACCGCAATTGTTTTGTTGACGTAAAAATCTATGTTATGTATAATAATAAAGAACACAGATTTAATTCAATAAGTTTGTCGTTACTTTAGAGCTCGGAGGGAGGGATTCAAAATGTCAAAAACAGTCGTTCGTAAAAACGAGTCACTTGATGACGCTCTTCGCCGCTTTAAACGTACAGTTTCTAAATCAGGTACTTTACAAGAATATCGTAAACGTGAATTCTACGAAAACCCAAGTGTAAAACGCAAGTTAAAATCAGAAGCTGCAAGAAAACGCAAGAACAAGAAACGCTTCTAATTTTTAATGCTCCTGAAAAATCAGGAGCTTTTTTTGTATCATAAACTTTGATAAGGGGATATACTGATGAGCCTAGTACAAACAATTACAGACGATATGAAAACAGCAATGAAAGCCAGAGACAAGGATACTTTAAGTGTTATTCGAATGATTAAAGCGGCGTTGATGAATGAAAAGGTTAAGGTAAACCACGAATTGAGTGACGAAGAAGCTCAAACGGTTATTGCTCGTGAATATAAACAGCGTAAAGAATCTATTGAAGAGTTTAAAAAAGGTAACCGTGACGATTTAGTTAAAGGCACGGAAGCCGAACTCAAAATTGTTGGGAAATATATGCCTCAGCAATTAAGCAAAGAAGAAATTGAAAAAATTGTTGCAGATACGATTGCTTCGGTTGGGGCAAGCAGCACCTCTGATTTTGGTAAAGTAATGGGTGCCGTAATGCCTAAGGTTAAAGGCAAAGCAGATGGTAAGTTGGTTAATCAGGCAGTAAAGAGTCAACTTAGCTAGAACCGTAGCAAAATAAACATTAATTAAGGAGCAAATACCACTTGGCTGAACAAAAAACAGTTGAAAAGGAATTTCTGTTATCAAATCCAAGCGAAGAAATGTCGCTTCTTGGTAACCAAGATAAATTTGTGCAAATTCTTGAAGAAGGCATGCAGGTCTCAATCCATCCGTTTGGAGAAAAAATCACCATTTCAGGTGAAGAGGAGCCAGTTAAACGAACAGTAAACGTGTTCAAAAATCTTTTGTCACTTGTTAAACAAGGCATTCAGTTGAACAGTGCAGACGTTGTCAGTGCAATGAAAATGGCTGATAAAGGTACTTTGAACTATTTTCAAGATATGTATAAGGAAACCCTAATTAAGGATAATAAGGGCAAAGCAGTAAGGGTTAAAAACTATGGTCAAAGACAGTACGTTGATTCTGTTAAACGAAACGACGTCACTTTTGGAATTGGCCCGGCAGGAACTGGGAAAACATATTTAGCAGTTGTGATGGCAATTGCTGCTTTAAAACGGGGCGAAGTTGATAAATTAATTTTGACCCGCCCAGCCGTTGAAGCTGGTGAAAGCCTTGGTTTTCTTCCTGGTGATCTCAAAGAAAAAGTCGATCCTTATTTACGTCCGGTTTACGATGCTCTTTATCAAATCATTGGTGCTGAACATACTACTCGATTGATGGATAGAGGTGTCATTGAAATTGCACCATTAGCATACATGCGGGGTCGAACATTGGATGATGCTTTTGTTATTCTTGATGAAGCACAAAATACAACCAGTGCACAAATGAAAATGTTTTTAACTCGCTTAGGATTTGGCTCAAAAATGATTGTAAATGGGGATATCACACAAATTGACTTACCCCATGGTGTTCGTAGTGGATTAGTTGAGGCACAACGAATTCTGCAAAACGTTCGGCACATTGGATTTGTCGGTTTTGATTCAGAAGATGTTGTGCGTCATCCAGTGGTAGCAGAAATTATAAACGCTTATGAGGGACATAAATCAAATTAAAAATGGAGTCGATTTAGATTATGGATATTCAAATTTATGACCATACAAAAGAAGAACCTAAGGAAAACATTGAATTAATTCAAAACGTTTTAGAATTTGCTGGTAATTATCTGAAATTAGCAGAAAATACTGAAATGTCTGTGACTTTAATGCATAATGATGAAATTCATGAAATTAATAAAACTTATCGTCAAGTTGATCGGGCAACCGATGTTATCAGTTTTGCGATTGAAGATGATTCTGATGAAGACCCGATTATTTTAGATGACGAGTTAGCAGAAGAGATAACCCCCAACATTGGTGATCTCATGGTTTCGGTTGATAAAGTTAAAGAACAGGCAGAGTACTTGGGTCATTCTTATCAACGAGAACTTGGTTTTCTATGTGTACACGGTTTTTTACATTTAAATGGTTATGATCACATTAAGCCCGAAGATCAAAAAATTATGTTTCCTCTTCAGAAAGAAATTTTGAATGCTTATGGCCTTAAAAGATAAAAAGCAAACTGAAAAAAATCATACTTTTAAGCAATCGTTTGTCCATGCTTGGAGTGGCGTTATTCGTATTTTTCGTGAAGAACGTAACATGCGTATTCATAGTATTTTGGCGGTTATCGTTATTTTGTTTGCTTGGGGATTGCGGTTGACAGGTCCTGAATGGTACTGGATTATTGCTTGTATTGGATCCATGTTGGTGACAGAGACTTTTAATACTGTTGCTGAAAACTTGGTAGATTTAGTGACTGAAAAGACTTATAGTGAGTTAGGTAAACACATTAAGGATATGGCTGCAGGTGCAGTTTTGATTGCAGCTTGTTTTTCGGGAATTATTGGATTATGTATTTTTGTTCCCAAGATTTGGATGCTTTTAATCCATTAGAATAGGAGAAATACTTTGGAAAATTCAAACAAGAACAAAAAGTTTCATTCTGGTTTTGTTGCAATTGTTGGGCGACCTAACGTCGGAAAATCGACATTCATGAATTACGTAATTGGTCAAAAAATTGCAATCATGAGTAACGTCCCTCAAACGACACGAAATAAGATTCAGGGTATTTATACCACTGATAAAGAACAGATTATTTTCATTGATACACCTGGAATCCATAAGGCTCACAATAAATTGGGTGACTTTATGGTGCAATCTTCTTTATCCACGTTAAATGAAGTGGATGCCGTAATGTTCATGATTAGTGCTAATGAAGAACGGGGTGCGGGTGATAACTTCATCATTGAACATCTGAAACAGATTAAAAAGCCGGTTTATTTGGTTATCAACAAGATTGATCTCATTAATCCAAACAAATTACTTGAGATTATGGACGACTATAAAGATGCTGTGGATTGGAAAGAAGTGGTCCCAATTTCGGCTATCCAAGGTAACAATGTCTCCGAATTTATTGATACTTTGGCAGCAGAATTACCTGAAGGCCCTCAATACTATCCAGATGACCAAGTAACTGATCATCCGGAACGCTTCATAGCGGCGGAATTAATCCGGGAAAAAGTCCTCATGTTAACTAGACAAGAAGTTCCACATTCTGTAGCAGTAGTCATTGAAAGTTTGAAACGGCAAGACAAACGAAAAATTCATATTCAGGCTACAATTATTGTTGATCGTCCCACCCAAAAAGGGATTATCATTGGACATGGTGGGCAAATGCTAAAGAAAATCGGTACTTTAGCTCGTGAAGATATTGAAAGACTTCTTGGTGACAAAGTTTATCTTGAACTTTGGGTAAAGGTTTCCGAAGGTTGGCGTGATAAACAATCACTTTTGCAATCATATGGGTATCGGAAAGATAACTATTAAGGGTAAGTTTTAATGGCAGTACAAACAACAGCACAGTTTGAAGGCATTGTCATGTTTCGCAAAGATTATCGAGAACGTGACCAGTTGGTAAAGTTTTTTACTCGCGAATTTGGCAAAAAAATGTTTTACATTCGTGGGGCCAGAAAAAGAGGTTTTAAATTAGCAGCTGCCATTCTTCCCTTCACAAGAGGCACGTATGTGGGCTTAATTAGAGAAAAAGGCCTTTGTTATTTAAATGCAGAAAAAAAGCTCACCCAATTTGAGCAAATTAATCAAGATATTGAACGTAATGCTTATATCACGTATATTTTAAATTTAATTGATTCGGCGTTCTCAGATAATCAAGCCATTCCAGTCTGGTTTGATATGGCATCAGATGCATTAGATATGATCAATAATGGTTTTGATCCAGAAATCATTAGCCATATATTTGAACTACAACTTTTACCAACTTTTGGAGTTCAGCAAGAGTGGCAACAATGTATTGTTTGTCATCGAACGGATTTACCGCTAGATTATTCTGAAGCTTCAGGTGGGATGCTTTGTCAGAATCATTGGCACATTGATCCTAGGCGATCCCATCTTGACCGGCGCACAATCTTTTATTTGCAGCGATTAAGTTCTGTGCAACTTAAAAATATTCGTTCAATCAAAGTTCGAACGGAAACCAAGTTGAGATTAAAAGCGCTGATCGATACTATCTATCAAGATGAGGTTGGTTTGAGCTTAAAAAGCAAACATTTTATTGACACCATGAATTCATGGAATTAGGCCGTTGAACATTGACTTTAGCGCGTAATTATTCTAGTATAGAAATGAATTTAATACTGAACAATGATGAAAAGGATTTTTAAATAGACTTCAAGAGAGCTTAGGCTGGTGGAACTAAGCAGTGTGTTTAAATAATTGGCGTTTCGGAGTTCGCAAATTAAGCTGCTGACTTTTGTCAGAAGTAGGGTGGAACCGCGAATAAATCGTCCCTACGTAGATTATTTCTGCGTAGGTTTTTTTGTGTTCAAAATAAAAAAGGAGACACATAATGGTAAACAAATTAGCTGTTCAAGATATTATCCTGACCTTACAACATTATTGGTCCGACCAGGGTTGTATGTTAATGGAAGCTTATGATACTGAAAAAGGAGCAGGAACAATGAGTCCTTATACTTTCTTAAGAGCCATTGGCCCGGAGCCATGGAATGCGGCATATGTAGAGCCTTCACGTCGCCCCGCTGATGGTCGTTACGGAGAAAATCCTAATCGTCTTTATCAACATCACCAATTTCAAGTAGTGATGAAGCCTTCACCGGAAAATATTCAAGAACTCTATTTGGGCAGTTTAAAGGCCTTAGGAATTGAGCCACTGGAACATGATATTCGCTTCGTTGAAGATAACTGGGAAAACCCATCAATGGGCTGTGCCGGTGTTGGTTGGGAAGTTTGGCTTGATGGCATGGAAGTTACTCAATTTACGTATTTCCAACAAGTTGGTGGTTTAGAAGTTTCACCAGTTACTAGTGAGGTCACCTATGGATTGGAACGATTAGCTTCATATATTCAAAATGTGGACTCAGTATTTGATTTGGAATGGGGTCATGGCGTTAAATATGGTGAAATTTTCAAAGAACCCGAATATGAGCACTCAAAATATTCCTTTGAAGAAAGTAATCAGGACATGTTGTTACAACTGTTTGATGACTATGAACGTGAAGCTAAAGCCCAGATTAAAAACGGTCTGGTTCATCCTGCCTATGATTATATCTTAAAGTGTAGTCATACATTCAATTTGTTGGATGCTCGTGGCGCAGTTTCTGTAACAGAGCGGGCTGGCTATCTATCACGAATTCGTAATATGGCAAAGTCGGTTGCTAAGGCTTTTGTTCAAGAGCGCGAATCGCTTGGATTCCCACTTTTAAAAGATTCGGATCGTAAAGAGGAGGCAGAAAAATAATGACACATTCCTATTTACTTGAAATTGGTTTAGAAGAAATTCCGGCCCATGTTGTGACCCCAAGTATTGAACAGCTACAAAAACGGGTGACTGATTTTTTTGATGACGAAAGAATCACATTTGAAACCATCAAAACTTTTTCTACACCACGAAGGTTGGCAGTTTTAGTTAATGGATTAGCCGATCGCCAGGCGGATGAAGAAGAAGAAGTTAAAGGCCCAGCTAAAAAAATTGCAATGGATAAAGATGGCAATTGGTCAAAGGCTGCAATGGGCTTCACAAGAGGCCAAGGGGTCACAACTGACGACATTACGTTTAAAGAGCTTAAAGGAACCGAATATGTTTACGTCACTAAGAAGACGATTGGTCAAGATGTGGCCGATGTACTACCAAAATTAAAAACGGTTGTTGAAAAAATGACATTCCCAACCATGATGAAATGGGCAAATTATAGTTTCAAATATATTCGTCCCATTCGATGGATGGTGTCTCTTCTAGATGATCAAGTTGTGCCATTTTCAATTTTAGATGTTCAGGCAAGTAACGTTTCTCAGGGGCATCGTTTCCTTGGTAAGCCAGTGACGATTGCAAAGGCTCAGAATTATGAAGATCAGTTAAAATCAGTTTTTGTTATTGCGGATGCAACAAAACGAAAACAATTAATTAAAGACCAAATTGACGAAATTGCCAATGAAAAGAGCTGGAATATTGAGGTTGATCCGGACTTGTTGGAAGAAGTTAATAATTTGGTTGAATGGCCAACTGCTTTTGCGGGTCATTTTGACGAAAAATATCTTGAAATTCCTGAAGAAGTTTTAATTACTTCAATGCGGGATCATCAACGCTTCTTCTATGCCCGAAATAAATCAGGTCAACTTCTACCTAATTTCATTTCAGTTCGTAACGGCAACAAGAATCATCTAGAAAATGTTGTTCGCGGGAATGAAAAAGTACTCACCGCACGTTTGGAAGATGCAGCGTTCTTCTATCATGAAGATCAAAAGCACAGTATTGATTACTACGTTGGAAAACTTAAAAAAGTTAGTTTTCACGATAAAATTGGTTCTATGTATGAAAAGATGCAACGAGTTCAAGTTATTGCCCAAGAACTTGGAAAAAATGTTGGTTTGACTGACCAAGAACTGGCTGATGTTAAACGAGCAAGTGAGATCTATAAATTTGATCTTGTTACTGGAATGGTAGGCGAGTTTCCTGAATTACAAGGCGTTATGGGTGAAAAATATGCACTGCTTGGAAATGAAACTCCCGCGGTTGCTACAGCCATTCGGGAACATTATATGCCAGTAAGCGCTGATGGTGCTCTACCTGCTACAAAAGTAGGTGCCGTTTTAGCAATTGCTGATAAGTTTGATGATATTGGAAGTTTCTTCGCTGTTGATCTAATTCCAACTGGCTCAAATGACCCTTATGCTTTACGTCGACAGGCACTGGGCATTGTTCGCATTACGCGTGATCAAAACTGGCATTTTCCAATGCAAAGTTTGCAAAAGCAATTCCTTCAAGATTTGCGCAACCATAAAGCAACCTTTGATTTAGACTTTGACCAACATGCTTCTGATGTTCGAGAATTTATAAAGGATCGTGTTCGTCAATGGTTCTCAAATAAGAATGCGCGTTATGACATTGTCGAAGCTGTTACAAAGGGAACTAACTCCGATATTTTAAATATGTTGGATGCGGCTAAAGTGCTGGAAGCTCATAAAAATGATGCTGATTTCAAGGGAAATATCGAAGCCTTGACACGAGTTTTACGGATTTCTGAAAAGGCGAATCTTTCAAATCGTGATTTGGTTGTTGATCCTGCACTGTTTGAAAATGATTCAGAGCGTCACTTGTTTGACGCGGTTGAAGGCGTTCGCAAAGAGGCTAAAAACCGGACCCTGAATGAGAACTTTCAAGCCTTACAGAAACTGCGTCCATTAATTGAAACTTACTTTGATCAAACCATGATTATTGTTGACGACGAAAAAATTCGCAAAAATCGGTTAAATCAACTCACAATTTTAGCTAGATTAATTTTCTCAATTGGTAATTTAAAAGAATTGATTGTGAAATAGTAATTGTTAATTACTATAGGTTGAAACCACAAAAACTTATCTTGTTGCTTGATACGAAAATGTTCATAGCAACAAAATTAGATAAAATGCC
>NZ_BJWE01000004.1 GCF_007990205.1 Pediococcus parvulus
AAAAATTTTAGCTCACTTTAGTTTAGCAGTTACCAACTCAAATGAAAATGTTACTATGCCAATGACATTCAAAAGACTGGAAAATAAAAAAGTCGTTATATCAACGTTTTACCGTTGTATAACGACCTCAAAATCATATATACTGCTCCGGCTGGGCTCGAACCAGCGACCTCTTGATTAACAGTCAATTATTCTACCACTGAACTACGGAGCAATTACTATGTTTATATTTATATCATGAAAACCATAGACTTGTCAACTAAATTTTAATAATTGATGCCCAGATAGTCAGTTTTGACCGGAATATAACTTATGAAATATGATTTTCTTTTAAAACAGCATTAAAATCCGTCATAATCTTATCGTCTTTTTTCCATTCTTCCCAATGATCCATATCTTCTTCGGGCACCTGATAGCGTTCGTTAATATAATCCTCATAATTCACAACATGAGCAGAATGTGGAATGTTCAATTGCAAAATTCGAACTTCCTTAATAAAATGACATTCCGCTGCTAATTCAGCGCGCCCATTCATGATCATGTTTGCAATCTCTGTATATTTTGAACCATCATTACGCGTAATTTCTTCAATTAATGTAAATGTTTGTTGTCCCATCAGTATCATTCCTCCACCATTAAGTATAGAGGACAAACAATCTGTGAAGCAAGTGATTTTCAAAAAGAAAAAAAGAGTGTTCTGAATTTCCGTTCAGAACACACCTTTTTGGCATAAGAGAGAAAGAGAATTGATTAAAGGTAGAGGAGATGCACTACTACCTTTCAAAGGTAATCATACCTTTTTATGTAAGCGGTGTCAAACTATTTTTTTAAAATATTTAAAGGGTAATAAAAAAGGACCAGAATGTAATTCTGATCCTCACCATCTGATGTATACATCGTAGAGATGTCCCTCAACTATGTTCATTTGGGGTAAACAGGAAGAGGAAATAAATAAATGGTAATTACAATATACCTCATTTTCTCATTTTAGTCTACAGTGTTTTTAATTTTTGCTCATACTTCTTTAATAAATTGTGTTAAGCATCAACCACATTAGTTAAAGCACCACCATAAATCCAACCAATTTGCTTACTACCAATATAGCAACGATAATATGGTGTCCTAGTTCCGACGCGGAGGGCTTGCATATTAATTGTCACATTCCGATTTTTATACGTCTTACCATAATGAAGTCGTTTAGTCGCGTAAACACTATAGGTCAAATGGTTATAAAAATCATTGGAAGGTGCCGCACTCACTGTGGCTGTCTTTTTAACTGTCTTATACCTTGCGACCTGCACAACGGCAGTAGAATAAATCCAGCCAATTAATTTTCCCTTATAATAGCAGCGATAGTACGGTGTTTTAGCTCCACGCTTAACACCTTGGTTATTAATTGTAATTGTTTTTCCTTTATAGGTTGTTCCATAATGCTTAAGTTTATAGGCATACGTACTACCGGGAATATGTGTATAGAAATTATGACCAGGCTTTAATCTGACCTGCATAGTTAGTTTCTTTGTCGTATATTTAACTGCGACTCCATCAACCAACGCATGCAAATTGTATCCCTTGATAATGCTAATTAAAGACTTCGCATAGGAAGGTGCAGTTGCATAACGACCAGTTAAGTAATTAGCTGCAGCTTCAGGCGTTGACGCGTTTTCTTTCCAAGTTCCTTTGTAATAGGAACTGTTCCACGCCGTTCCATAACGAAGCACTTTCCCGTTATCATTCAACGATGCCTTTACATTAGGATATTTTCGGAACTTTGCGTTTGTATAGTAAAGCTTGCCTGATGAAGTGTACTCAGCTGTCCGCATCGTCACCGATTTCCCGTTATATGTACCTTTAATTCCAAAATAATTATTACCTTTGACCGCCAATTGACTTTGTCCCCAAGCACTTTCACAGGCTGCTTGAGCCATCATCAAAGATCCATATAAATTATATTTATTGGAAACTGTTTTAACATCAGGTGTTAACCGCGAAATAAACGCCTGTGGTGAATCTGCATGAACCGCTTTTGTATGTGTGCTAAAAACAGCAACCGCCGAAAGTAATATTAAGAATGAAACAAATGTTATCCATCGTTTATGCATACTGCTTCCCCCGTATCTTAGTCATCTTAAATATAAGTATATAACTTAAATCCGGAAAAATTAATGCCTTTAATTGTATTGAAACATCCAAAAATTACCGACATTTGCTAAATCCCTACAAATCAAGCTTCTTCAAGGCTCATATATTGATTGTAACTAAAACTTAACATTTAAAAGAAAGACTTTTCCACAAAAAAAGAGTCTTACCAAACGATGGAAATGGTAAGGCACTTCATTCTTCTTTATTCTACTGTGACACTTTTGGCTAAATTTCTTGGCTGATCAACATTGTATCCGCGCTCTAGGCTGGCATAGTATGCTAACAATTGAGCGGGAATCACACTTATTAATGGCATGAGTAATTCAGAAATTGTTGGGATCACGATTTTATCATCAGGTTTGGCTAATTCTTCGGAAACAATTGCCAACACTTGAGCCCCACGCGACTTCACCTCTTGGATATTACTTCGTGTGTGACTAGCCGTTTTTCCCTGCGTAATAAGCGCGATAACTGGCGTTTGATCTTCAATTAACGCAATTGTGCCGTGTTTTAACTCACCTGAAGCAAAGCCCTCAGCCTGAATATATGAAATTTCTTTGAGCTTCAATGCAGCTTCTAAAGCAACAAAGTAATCCACACCACGACCAATATAAAACGCATTGCGGGTTTTAGCCAAATCTTCATGGGCAATCTCTTTGATTTTCGCTTTTTCGTCTACAATGGCTTGAATTGCATTTGCAGCCAAACTCAATTCTCGCTGCAAGTCAAAGTTCTTCGCAACCTCAACACCACGTGCCATTCCAAGCGCTTTAGCCACAACGGCTTCCACAGCAATTTGAGCAGTATATGCTTTCGTTGAAGCTACAGCAATTTCTGGACCTGCGTTCAACAACAATTGATAGGTGGCTTCTCTGTATAACGTTGAGTTTTCAACATTGGTAATCGTTAAACTTGGTGCGTGCCACTCTTCATTGACGCGAACCAAAACTTGCCTACTATCTGCTGTTTCTCCGCTTTGAGTTAAGAAAATGAAAAATGGATGTTTGGAAAGCATTGGATCTGCATAAGCAAACTCAGAGGCCAAAACCACCTCGGTAGGAATCTCAGTCAACTTTTCAAATAATTGTTTGCCAACCAGGCCAGCGTGGTAACTTGTTCCTGCGCCCACGATGTACAAACGATCAGCTTGTTTCATGGCTTCCAATAAATCGGGAGAAATCGCAGGTTTGTCGCCAGACTCTAGATATGCTTTTTGAATTCGATGTAAAACTGCAGGCTGTTCATCGATTTCTTTCAACATGTAATAAGGATAGGCACCCCGATCCGTTTCCTTTGGATCCAAATCAACGTGGAAAGAGTCCCGTTTTACTTGCTTCCCAGTTTGATCCGTAATTTCAACTGCCTGTGGCGTAACAACCACCATTTCCCCATCGTGTAATTCCAAAAAGTCTTTGGTGACATTCAACATAGCGAGTGCATCGCTGCAAACAACATTAAATTCATCACCTAGTCCAATTAACAAGGGACTTTTGTTTTTTGCAACATACAGGGTATCTGGTTCTTCATGGTCCATTAATAAGAAAGCGTAAGAAGAACCCTTCAATAAACTCAACGTTTTTTTAAACGCCTGTTTTGTTGTCATGTTTTCTTGAACGACAAAGTGATCAACAAGTTGCACAACCACTTCAGTATCTGTTTGACTTACAAACTCAACATCACTTAAATACTGTGCTTTTAATTCCTCATAATTTTCAATCACACCATTATGAACTAAATAAAAACGATCATCTGCAGAAAACTGTGGATGCGCATTTTCGATACTTGGCACTCCGTTTGTTGCCCATCTTGTATGACCAATTCCAGCAGTTCCCTTAATCTCAGGGGTTAATTTAAGTTTCAAATCTGCAATTTTTCCTCTTGCCTTAACTAAATGAGCTTGTTTTTCTGCAGTATTTACATAAATTCCGGCAGAATCATAGCCTCGGTACTCCAATTTTTCTAATCCAGAAATCAAAATTTCGACTGTATCTGTTCTTCCTGTTACACCGACAATTCCACACATAGCTGACATCCTTTACAGATAAGTTATAATTGGTATATATAGATAATTAAAATTGTTACGCTTGAAACATCTATAAATTTATCGCTAATTAAAAGGATTGTCAACCGTTTTAATCATATTTGGTTTATTTAGTTCTCTAGATTGGTCTATTTTAGTATTGGGACAAAAAAATAGTTACTGTTATCGTTTTTAAACTTCTCGATAACAATAACTACTCATTTTTTAATTCTAAGCACCAACTTCTTCACGCACGACATCTACAATGCGATCAACATATGCAGAAACTTCTTCCTTGGTAGAAGCTTCGGCCATTACTCGTAATAGGTCCTCGGTCCCACTTGGGCGAACTAACACACGACCTTCGCCATTCATTTCTTTTTCGACCGTTTTGATGATTGCCTGAACTTTTTCATCATTCAAAGCGACCTTTTTGTCTTGGACTTTTACATTAACTAATTTCTGTGGATAAGTTTTAACTTCAGCTGCTAACTCAGATAACTTTTTGCCAGTCTGTTTAACGATATTCATTAACTGTAAGGCAGTCAGCATCCCGTCACCAGTTGTATTAAAATCAAGGAAAACAACGTGACCAGATTGTTCACCACCAACGTTATAGCCATTTTTTAACATTTCTTCAACCACATAACGGTCACCAACTTGTGTTTGCACGGAGTGAAGACCATTTGCTTCAAGTGCCTTGTATAGGCCTAAATTACTCATAACAGTTGTGACCACTGTGTCTTTCTTGAGACGACCACGTTTGCTGAGATATTTTCCACAAATGTACATGATTTTGTCGCCATCAACGATATTTCCCAATTCATCTACTGCGATACACCGATCACCATCACCATCGAAAGCGACCCCTAAATCAGCGCCTTTTTCGACAACAAATTTTTGTAATTGCTCCGGATGAGTAGAACCCACATTGGCATTAATATTCAAGCCATTCGGCGAAGTGGCCATGGTATCAAAATCTGCACCAAGATCGGCAAAAATTTGAGAAACAAAACCACTAGTGGCACCATTAGCAGAATCTACACAAATGTGCAAACCGTCCAAATCATCTGGGATCGTTTGTTCTAGAAATTGGGTATACTTCAAAGCGCCTTCTGGATAATCATTTTCAGTTCCTAAGCCTTCAGCAGAAGGACGTGGTAAGTCATCGGTTTCTTTGTCCAAGAGAACCTCAATTTCACCCTCTAGTTCATCAGAAAGTTTGTAACCATCTGCACCAAAGAACTTGATTCCATTATCCTGTACAGGATTATGTGAAGCTGTGATCATAACACCCGCATCGGCTTCTTGTTTTCGAACTAAGTAAGCCACCCCAGGAGTGGTCACAACCCCCATATTTAAAACTTCAATTCCGACTGATAAGAGACCGGAAATCAAAGCTGTTTCAAGTAATTGTCCTGAAATTCGTGTATCACGGGAAACCAATACCCGTGGTTGTTCGTTTTTATTTTCAGCGTGCTGGGTTAAAACATAGCCTCCCGTTCTTCCTAATTGAAAGGCCATTTCAGGCGTTAAGCTTTCATTTGCTATTCCTCGTACACCATCAGTTCCAAAATATTTTAATGCCATAATTTTCCTCATTCCTAACTTTTGAATTTAATTACTTTTTGAACTTGTACTACTTGATGAAGTTGAACTCGCCGAACTAGTTTCTTGGGACGAACTTGATGAACTCTTAGTCCGTTTATTATCAGCCTCAGTACTAGACGACTCTTCATCTGATCCACTGCTTGATGAACTCGTCGATTTTTCGACAGGCACGGTCACACTAACTGTTTGTGGACTTAGGATAACATTTACTGTATCGCCAGAATTATCCAGTGCCTGTAACAACACTTGACTTGTCACATCCTGTTTTGTGTTGTTGGGTAAATTAACCTTAGCCACAACTTGTGTAATTCGATTGATTTCTGAAACCGAACCTGTTGCCGAAACTGTCTGGGAACGTAAAATGGCAGCTTTGCTTTCATACCCTTTTGCAATCGCGTCTTGATTAATTTCTGGCTGAATTGCAAATGTCTTCGTTCGTCGATTGGCGATTGTCACCTTAATCGTTTCAGGTTCAAAACTGTATGAAAGTTCTTTGTTCAAACCTTCTTCTTTAATCCGAACCTTATGCTCACCAAGCCCCAGTTTTCGAAGAGAGACATATGCCTTAAAATTCTGTGTGTTAGTAGTGGTTGTGACCAATGCACTTGGCCCAGTAATTTTAATTTTTACTTTTGAGGGATACCCGCTAACCAAGTACTTACTACTGTTTACGTCCAATTCAAGGGGAACCGTTAATGTTTTTGATTTATTTGCCATCAGCGCTGTGTCACTGGAACCGCCACTAGTAGAAACGTTGCCTGAATTCATTCGATCTGATTTCACGTAAAAAAAGAGAAGAACTGCTAATACTAACGCCAAAAATCGGTAAACCCAACGTTCTGTCCAAAATTTTTTCATTTTTTCGGACCCCCTTTGAAGAAGGAAGTAATGCCCTCCAAGAAGTCTTGAATAACATTGTGATTTTCTGGTACCTCATCACTGAGAAACTGATCGCGGAAGTAACGCAGATAATCTTCTTGTGTCATATTACGCAATAATTCATTATCTTTTGTAATAGAAATTTCACCAGTTTCTTCAGAAACCACAACCGTAACGGCATCCGTAACTTCACTAATACCAACTGCCGCTCGATGTCGTGTGCCCAGTTCTTTAGGAATCATCGTACTTTGTGATAAGGGAAGATAGGCAGCCGCAACAGCTATCTTATTATCCTTAATAATCACTGCCCCATCATGAAGTGGGGTATTAGGAATAAATATATTGATTAGTAGTTCACCAGTAATATCGGCGTCTAGCGCAATCCCAGTTTCAATATAATCCTCTAACCCCGTATCCATTTGGATGGTGATTAGTGCCCCAATACGCCGCTTTGACATATATTGAATGGCCTTATCAAGCCCTGCAATCATATGTTTTTCAGCTTCATTTTGAGTTTTGTTTTTGACGAACATAGACCCACGGCCCAAGTGTTCCAGTCCACGCCGAATTTCAGGCTGAAATATGACAACCATGGCAATTACACCCCAGTTGATAACTTGATCCATAATCCATGAAACGGTGCTTAATCCAAGAAGGACACTCACCACTTTGATCAAGATAATGACAATTATCCCTCGAAAAAGTTGAACGGCTTTTGTTCCCCTCAACAACATGATTAATTCATAAATCACAAACCAAACCACGAGGATATCGATTAGGTTCATAAAGTTATGTAAAGTAATCAGTCGATCCCAAGCAAAATTCATTTGTTTTTTCCTCCAAACCAATACAAAAATAATTATAGCACAGAGACCCTTAAGAAAAACTTCAGAATCCGGTCATTTTATAGCAAAATATTCTTTCCATCTGCTACAATAAACCTAGCGAGGAAAACACTATGACTACAAAGACAAAATGGATAATTCGACTTTGTTATGGCTTGGGTTTACTATACATTGCTTTTTTTGTACATCCACCATATCATTTTTTGCTACTCAACACTTTTTTAGCGTATATACCAATTGAATTTGCCTTTCACATTGGTTCAAATCGACCAAAAAATTCACTCGTTTTTTGGTTAGTTATTTTATTGTGGTTACTATTTTATCCAAATGCGCCTTACCTATTAACGGATCTTTTCCATCTCAGTTTGTTGCATCCTTACGCTGATACAGGCTTAATTCGTTTATCAATTTCAATGTGGATTTATTATATTTATATGTTACTAGCTGTCATCCCCAGCGTCATGCTTGGCATGTGGAGCATGACTCAGGTCACCAGATCAATTGTCAAACGTTACCACATTCATCATCGGATCGTCGAAATGGGAATTGTAGGCGTCTTTACAACTCTGTCTTCCATTGGCATTTTCATTGGCCGTTTTTTACGTTTACATACCATCTACCTCTTGATTAGTCCTGAATGGGTTTTAAAACCAATCTTTAACATGTGGTCATTACAAATGTTGGCTTTCGTATTTTTAATGACCTTACTTCAAAGTATCATCTATGTGGTTCTCCGCGTAATTCGAAACACAAATTAAAAGAGTGGAAAATATGAGATTTGGCAATAAAAAGCAAAAAAACCGCAACAAAAATTACGCTTTTGTTGCGGTTTCGTTGTGTTTCCCGAATATTATTTCTGAAACATCAAAAATAAGATAATCTCTGCCACTTAATTTTCATGACTTTATTTTTCACCGATAATGCGTACTTCTGTTTGTAAATGAACCCCAAACTTTTCAAAAACGGTATTTTGAACATGATGAATAACATTGAGATAGTCCGTGGCAGTTGCCCCACCCACATTAATAATAAATCCTGCATGTTTCTGGGAAACTTGTGCACCACCAATCTGAAAACCTTGAAGGCCAGATTCATGAATCAATTTACCGGTAAAATAGCCTGTTGGTCGTTTAAACACACTCCCACAGGAAGGATACTCCAGTGGCTGTTTAGAGGCTCTCAATCGATTTAATTCATCCATCCGTGACCTAATCTTTTCTGCATCCCCAGATTTCAAATTAAACGTTGCCGATAACACAATATCATCATAGTCTTGAATACTACTGTGACGATAACCAAAATCCAATTCATGATTAGTGAGCGTTCGGATTTGACCTTGACGTGTCAAAATTTTAGCCTCACTAACGACTTCACTAATTTCGCCACCATAAGCCCCAGCGTTCATGAAAACAGCGCCACCGACGCTACCTGGAATTCCTGCAGCAAACTCTATTCCTGTTAGACAAGCTTGGTAGGCAACTTCAGTGGTCTGAATCAGCGCAGCCCCGGCTTCAGCAACGACCTGGTTTCCAGTCACCTGAATTTCTTTCATTTTTGTAAGGATGACCGTCAAACCACGAATTCCGCCATCTCGGACAATTAAATTACTTGCATTTCCCACAACTGTCAATGGCATTTCCTGTTGATTGGCCCAGTCTAATAATTGACTTGCCTGCTCTACAGTTTTGGGGAAAGCTAAGTAATCGGCTGGTCCACCCGTTTTAGTATTTGTATACTTTGACAGTGGCTCACGTTCTAATATTTGAATGTCTGGAAATGTTTCAATTATCGTTTGCAAAATCATACGAGTCCTTTCAATTTACGATTAAATTCTATTTTAACACTTCAAATTGACGAACAGCATCCCGACAAATACGATGACTCTCGATTGCAGATTCCGGCGATACCGGATTGGCTTGCTGACCATCTATTACGGCCAAGAATTGACGAATCAATGGATCGAAACCTCTTGTGACCAAAGTTGGTTGCCAATCTGGAGAGGCTATTTTTTGTTGTCCTTGCGGCGTTTTCAACGTATAGTTCTGACAATTATCGACTGTGGCTAGCCCTCCCTTAGTTTCAAGTGAGGTTGTTTCCTCGTTTACGCCACCGATTAAATTAATCTCGGCAGTTGCTAAGCTATGTTTGGTTTTTAGTGACACAATGGCTTGATGTAAATTACTATTTTCGGTAAATAGAGTAGTTTCTTGGCTTTCAATTGGTTCATCTAACAGAAAATTAACCGTATCAACCACATGAATTAGCAAATCATAAATTGCAAACTTTGTTTCTTGTGCGCCATTTTCACGAATTTTTGTACCACGAATCACCTGCTTATTAGACAATTCCTTTAATTTCTGATTCATTGGCACAAACCGACGATTAAACCCACAGGTTAAAATCAGTTGACGCTCTTTTGCCAGTCGATATAGTTCCTCAACCTCTTCAAAGTTTTCTGAAACTGGTTTGTCCACGTACACGTTAATATTGTTCTCTAACAAAGCTTTGATAATTTGATAATGGGTAGCTGTTGGCGTATGAACAAATACTGCAGCTGGTTTTTGAGCAATTAATTCTTCCACATTTCCTTCACCATGAGTTATCCCATACTGCCGCATCAATTTTTGTCTTTTATCTGCGTTGCGAGTGCAAAAATGCCATTCATAAGTATCCTGTAGCGACGTGATGACCGGCAAATAAGCCTTTTGAGCAATATTACCTAGACCAAGTACTCCAATTTTTTTCATATTGCGATCCCCTATCATACCTTTAATAAACTCACACAGAGTTAATACTATCTTTATAGATTGCTTCAGATTATAATAAAACCACTAGAAATACTTGGTTCTAATTATTATTCATGACCAGTTTTTCTAACTACTTCTAAATTAATCATTTTCGAAAGGACTTTTTGTTATGAATTTTGTTGCCATGGATTTTGAAACAGCCTCTCCCAAACGGTATAGTGCCTGTTCCTTAGCACTAACAATTGTGCGCAATAACCAGGTTGCCGATGAATTTTATTCCCTTATTAAACCAGATACTGAGTTTAATTGGCGAAACGTTCAAATTCATGGGATTCATGAAGAAGATGTCGTTGATGCACCGAGTTTTCCAGAAATTTGGCAGGTTATTAATCCCTTTTTTCAGACCAATCAACTGATTGTGGCTCATAACGCGCCATTTGATAACGGTGTTTTAAAAAGTTGTCTTGAACATTATGAACTTCAGCGTACTCACTACCTAAATTTGGATACGGTGCGCTCTAGTCGTAAATTTTTCCCGGAATTTGAGAACCATAAATTAGACACAGTTTGCACCCACTTGGGCATCGAGCTCAATCATCATCACAATGCGTTAGACGATAGTCTAGCCTGCGCCAATATTTTGTTATATGAAGCAAATAATTTTGGTGCAGAACAGTTAAAACCGTTTGTGCGGATGATTAACTAAATAAAAGCTGCATATCTACTGTTGCATAGGGGATTCCATTTTTATCATGGAATCCTATTTTGTTACGCTGAATGTCTTTGAAACCTAGTTTTCGATAAATGTGATAAGCTCCCTGATTACGTTCCTGAACTGTTAACATTAATCCTAGTAACCAGCTAAACGACTCACCCCAAGTAATGGTTTCTTCAACTAGCGCGGTTCCCAACCCTTGATTCCAAAATGACTTCAATACGGCAACGCCTACTTCTCCTAATTCAGTAGTTTCGTCCTTCATTACTGAAGCTAACCCAATTGCATGTCCCTGATATTTTGCCAACAGAATCAAGTTTTCACGACTCTGTTGAATCAGTTCAAGTTGCTTTTCTTCAGTCGCTGCTGTCAATTTGTTTAAATCATCTTCAACCGTAAATGTTTCCGTTTCTTGATCTAGTTGTTTCAATAGTTTCAATACTTCATCTGCATCTTCTCGGGTGGCTTCAACAATGGTCACTTCTTCACTCATTCAAGAACCTCTTTCAGTTGAGCTACCAATTCTTCATAATGCTGGCCTTGAGGCTCAAAAGTTAAAATTCGTTGATCATCATCGTCGTCATTACGAGCAATTTTTAGTTTTAAGTAATCATCTGGTAAATAATCACGAATATATTGAGACCATTCAATCACAGAAACACCGCCACCAAAGAAATATTCATCCCAACCAAGGTCATCGCCACCACCATCTTCAAGGCGATAAACATCCATATGATAAAGTGGCATCCGTCCTTCGTGATATTCATGAATAATCGTAAATGTGGGACTTTTTACATAGCGCTTAATTCCGAGTCCTTTTGCTAATCCCTTTGTAAAAGTCGTTTTACCCGCACCTAAATCGCCATCCAGTAAAAGCACATCGTTGGGTTCAAGAATGGGGGCAAGTTGAGCACCAATTTTTTCAGTCTGTTCTGCATCATTTGTTTTGATCTTAAACATGAGCTACCTCGTTTGCTGATAATTATGTTTTGCGTCCTCTGAAAGTTCCACATGCTCTGGTAACTGCCAGTCAATTGGCTCTTCACCTAAAGCTTTTAAAGCCGCGTTCGTTTTTGAAAAAGGATGAGAACCAAAAAAACCGTGGTAAGCAGAAAATGGACTTGGATGGGCAGATTTAATAATAATGTTTCTTTTCGTATCAATTAAGGAAATTTTTGCTTGAGCCGCCTTTCCCCACAAGATAAATACAACTGGCATTTCACGTTCCGAAAGCTTTTGAATCGCAACATCCGTTAGTTGCTCCCAGCCTTTACCTTTATGTGAAAATGCCTGCCCATTGCGGACTGTTAATACCGTATTCAGCATTAACACACCTTGTTTGGCCCATTTCTCCAAATAACCATGTGAAACTGGCTTAATGCCCAAATCATCTTGTAATTCTTTATAAATGTTTTGTAAGGAAGGTGGAATTCGCACACCAGGTAAAACTGAAAAACTCAAGCCATGTGCTTGATGAGGTTCATGATAGGGATCTTGCCCTAAGATAACAACCTTAACCTGATTAAAAGGTGTCCATTCAAATGCTTCAAAAATATGAAACATATCAGGATGAATGAGCTGTGTGCGATATTCTGTTTTTAAAAAATCATGCAAATCTTTATAATAAGCCTTTTCAAATTCAGGTCCTAAGACCTCTTGCCAATCATTATGAATAAACGTTTTCATTTTTACACCTCACCTCCATATTCTAGCATAGCCATAATTGATTTAATAACATTAAATCCAATGAGTTATGACTAAAAAAAAACAAGGGTTCATGTTAAACTGAAGATATAAAACCTAACAAGGACGTGAAAATATGATTTCAATAATTGCTTCTGACATGGATGGCACATTGCTCAACGAAAAAATGGAAGTTTCAGAAGAAAATGCTGCAGCAATCAAACAAGCACAAAGTGAGGGCGTTCACTTTATCGTCGCCACTGGTCGCCAGCTTTCTGAGGCCAAACCTTTAATCGAAAAGTTTGGTATTCAAGTTCCTATGATTACCTTAAATGGAGCCGCAGTTTATGATGTTGATGGTAAGGCTTTAGATATGGTTCCCCTTCACCGAGCTACAGTTACTCAAATTATGCGTGAACTAAATTTGGCTAATTTATATTATGAAGTTGTAACAGCCGACGGAGTGGTTTCTAATAGTCGTACCATGCACATTCAAAACTTGGCTCAACTTTTAAATAATCTAAATCCTGACACGCCTTTTAAATTGGCCGTCTCATTGGCTTCTGCTCGGGTTGAATTGATGGATATTTCATACGTGGATGATTATCAGGAACTAATTGATGATCACAACGTTCGAATTCTTAAAATTATCGCATTTGCAAATGAAGGTCCGAAAAAATTAAAGCCAGTTTCAGATAAAATTAATAAAAAAGTGGAAGTTGCAATTACTTCATCTTCTCGAACTAATATTGAAATCAATAATATCCGTGCTCAAAAAGGAATTGCCTTGCAACATTATGCTGACGAATTAAACATTCCTATGTCTCAGGTAATGGCAATTGGTGATAATTTAAATGATGCGTCAATGCTAAGAATTGCCGATACCAGTTATGCAATGGGCAACGCAATCCCGGAAATCAAAAAACTTGCGAATCATTTAACCGTTTCAAATAACGAAAACGGGGTTGGTAAAGCCATTTTGGAACAACTCAAAAGCAACCGCCAATAACGGCCTTATTATGGGGGTATACTTATGCGTAAGCTTTATGTAAGGAACCAAGATGCAACCAATAAGGGCGCTACCGTTGTTCGTGACGATCACAATAATTCCTGCTATCTGCTGGTTGGAAAATGGGGAATTCGCCATGATGCCCTGTCTGTCTACGATATTCAAGGTGACCTCTTAGCGGAAATCAAACAGACCTCAGTGGGAATTTTCCCTAAGTTTGATATCTTTTTTAACGGTAATAAAATCGGTTCGATCTCTAAAACTTTTGGCCTTTTTCACGAATTCTTGTATATCAATAAACTAAAATGGTTCATCACAGGTAGTTTGCGAACGGGTTCACATCATGTCTACAGTGTCCACAAACGCATTATGACCGTTACTCCTGTCATTTTATATGGTGCTGGTTACAATGAGCTACTTATCACTTCGCAGGCCACAGAGCCTGTTTGTATTTGTTTAGCCGCAGTTCTTGATCATTGGACTAAAAAAGATTCCAAAAGTGGTGTCAAAAAGACAGCATCCATCCCTGGATGGCAGTTATCTAATGGTGAAACCAGTTTTAATAACATTCATGAACATAAAAAGAATAAAAATAAACTTACTGAATAAACGGAGGAAAAAACTTGCAAATCCAAGCGGCACAAACAAAAGATGTTCCACAAATTGTTGACTTGATTAAAGTCATCCTAGAAGAAATGGAATTGCCTGCTCTTCACGAATTATCGAATTCAAAACTAAGCCAGCTTTTTGAAAAGACATTTGCTTCCCCGGAATACCAAGGTGAGCTGGCCAACTTAATTGTTGCGAAAGATCATGATGAGGTTCTTGGTGTCATGTTTGGCTACGTAGGCAAACATGAACAGCAACTATTTGACGTTTTTAATCGTTACTATGAAGAATTACAAATTCCAAAAACAGTCGTCATCTTTTCAGATGCTGAGGCAGATAAAGACGAATGGTACCTGAACTCCTTGTGTGTTGCTGAAACGCACCGTGGCAAAGGTATTGGCACCCAATTGCTCAATTATTTACCGACGATTGGCAAACAAGTCCACACGCACAAAATTGGTTTACTGGTAGATTTTGAAAATCCTGAGGCCGCAAAACTTTATCAACGGGTTGGCTTTAAAAATGAACGCGTCCAAGTGGTTGCTGGTCACCATTACTATCATCTAAAAAAGCAAGTTTAATCTTCAAAAATTAAATCTGAATCACCCTTTAGAAGATTGAGGCAAAAAAATTTATTTTTGTCTCATTTTTTTATAGCGTTTTGGATTTAAACTATGCTAAAATTAAATGATTTTTGAGAATGGAATTTGGAATATGAAAAATACAAAATATATTAGTTGGCCAGTCTTAGGACTTATGGCTTTCGTCAATGTGATCGGCTTTGATGATATTATTTATAACTTTAAAAACCAGGGTCTTGGTGTCATCACAACATGGGTCTTTTTATTTGCTTTATATGTGATCCCGTACGGACTGATGGTTGGTCAATTAGGTTCAACCTTTAGTAAATCTGGTGGTGGCCTTAGCTCTTGGGTACGTGAAACTAGCGGTGACACTCTAGGTTATCTCACGGCATGGACTTATTGGGCGGCCTCAATTCCGTACGTGGTCGATACCGCCAATTCAGTGGTTGTCGCTTTTGGCTGGTTAATCAATGGCAGTAACGCAATGGAACAACATATGTCTAATGCGATGTTTGCTTTGCTCACCTTTTTAGTTTTTATCATTTTTATTTTTCTTCAGAATCACATCAAAAACTCGTTACAGGTTTTAAATGCTTTAGGCGGTGGCGCAATGTTTATTATGACAGTTCTTTTTGTCGTTTTAACGGTGGTTAATCTGACCCACGGCGAACACATTGCTTCCGCGCCATTACATGTATCGACTTTTACACCGAAAATTGATTTGCACTTTTTTTCAACATTAGGTTTGTTAATATACGCCACAAGCGGTTCAGAGCTGGTTGCACCCTATGTTACCCGCATGCGCCATCCAAAACGAGACTTTCCAAAGTCAATTATTATGCTGACTGTGATGGCCGGTTTCCTAACCATCTTTGGTTCTTTTTCACTAGGCGTTTTCTTCAACGATCACCATTTGCCAGCAGATTTAAAGATGAACGGAAGTTACTATGCGTTTGATTTTGTTGGGCGCCACATTGGCTTAGGGCACTCCATGATGTTTTTGTTCTCAATTGCCCAACTACTTTACATGTTTGCTCTTCTAGCCTTATTGCTAGACGCAATGACCCGGATGCTAATCTTAGATACCGGCAAACGCTTCATGCCAAAACAACTATTGAAACTTAATCAAAATGGCCGACCTATTAATGGTTACCTTTTGACTTCTGGATTATCTGGTGGAATTCTACTTATGGGCGTCTTCTTACCGGACATGAATGAAATCTTCAATTGGTTGCTAAATCTGAACGGAATTGTTTCACCCTATGTGACTTGTTGGATCTTCTTTGCTTTCATGCAAGTCAGAAAGAATTCGCAAAAATTTCACTCTGAATACGTGTTTATCAAAAACGATCGTACCGCCTATCTCGTGGCCTTATGGTGCTTCATCATTACGTTTGTCGCCGCAACGTTTGGAATTTTACCTCAGGACGTGTCACCAAGTTCATTCACCTACTGGCAAGAATTAGTTATGAACATTGTCACTCCAGGAATTCTTTTGGCATTAGGCTTGATTATGCCATCAATTGCAAGAGCACAAAGAAAAAAAGAAACACAAAAATAATGGATACCAAAAAAGGGCTGGGAAAATACTTTTCCTAGTCCTTTTTAACGGTATCGTTTCACAGCTTTGGCAATTTCACGTTCTTGGTCGCGTCGTTTCAATGTTTCTCGCTTATCGTATTCATGTTTACCTTTAGCTACCCCGATTAAAACTTTGGCAAACCCATGTTTGATATAAACTTTTAAAGGAACTATTGTGATTCCCTTATTTTGAGTTTGTTCAGCTAACTCAGTGATTTGTTTCTTGTGTAAAAGTAACTTGCGATTACGTAACGGATCATGATTAAACTGATTACCTTCTGTATACTCACTAATGTGAATATTCATCAGGATTGCTTCACCATTTCGAATTTGGACATAACCATCTTTCAGGTTAATCCGACTAGCGCGAACCGATTTGATTTCGGTTCCCGTCAGGACCATTCCCGCCTCATAAGTCTGAGAAATAAGATAGTCATGACGCGCCTTTTTGTTTTGTGCTAAGGCTGAATCTTGCTTCTTCTTTTTAGCCTTTGCCATTTACATCACTCCTACTTTTTACGATTGTAAGTTTTTGAAGTTGACGTAGCCTTGTGTGAATTATTTTCATTAAATTTCTTGGCAGAATTATTTTTGTAAGTGCTTGATGATTTTTTATGAAAGTTCTTATTATGATTGCCCTGTCGATTACCAGATTTAAAATTCCCACTATTCCTAAATTGACGTGGTGGTAACTGAATTTCACTCGTTGGCGTTTTTTCAGGATGCAACAATGCAAAATCAACTTCACTTTGATCCTTGTCTACTCGAATCAGTTTGACTTCAATTTCTTGACCAATCTGATAAGTTCGATGTGTGTTTCGGCCAACCAATGCAAGTTGGTTTTCTACATACTCGTAATAGTCATCTTTCATTTGACTAATATGAACTAGGCCTTCAACTGTATTATCCAATTCCACAAACAGACCGAACTTCATAACTGAACTCACAACCGCTTTGAATTCTTCACCCACATGGTCGCCCATATATTCAGCTTTCTTCATGCCGTCAACATCACGTTCTGTGTCAATACCGCGACGTTCTAATTTTGAAGTATGTTCTGCAATTTCAGGAATCCGATCCACATACTGCGCCTTAGATTCTTCACCAACGCCATCTTCAGCATAGTGCCGAATGAGTCGGTGAACAAACATATCTGGATAACGACGGATTGGTGAGGTGAAATGCGTGTAATACTGAGCAGCTAATCCAAAATGACCCAGTGAATCTTCAGAATATTTGGCTTGTTTCATACTCCGCAACATCATGACTGAAATCATTGTTTCTTCTTTACTACCCGAAACTTGTTTTAAGACACTTTGTAACATCTTTGGTTTAATGTTTTTAGAACTGCCTTTTACTGAATAACCAAAGTTTGTTAAGAATTCGAAGAAACTCAACATTCTCTCACTATCTGGTGTTTCATGGACACGATATAAGAATGGTACCTTTAATTCAGAGTAGTGTTGCGCAACTGTTTCGTTGGCAGCCAACATAAAAGATTCGATCATCCGCTCTGAAGTGCCACGAACCCGCACTTTAATATCAATTGGATGACCTGTTTCATCAACGATAATTTCTGCTTCATTATCGTCAAATTCAATGGCTCCACGACGTTTACGCCGCTTCAATAAGAGCTTGTGCAATTCGCCCATTGTTTCAAACATTGGAACCAAATCGGCATACTTTGCCCTTGTTTTTTCATCATGTGCCTCAAGGATTTTGTTAACATCCGAATAAGTCATTCTGGCATCAGACTTAATAACACTTGGATAAATCTTGTGACTGACAACCTTGCCTTCTTCATCCATTTCCATTTCACAGGTCATCGCCAAACGTTCCACATTTGGATTCAAGGAACAGATACCGTTTGACAACTTTCTAGGCAGCATTGGTACCACCCGGTCAGTCAAGTACACACTGGTACTCCGGCGATAAGCTTCATGGTCTAGTGGTGAACCTTCTTTAACGTAATGGCTCACATCAGCAATGTTAACGCTCAAATGGTAATGCCCATTGGCCATCTTGTACACACCAACTGCATCATCAAAATCTTTCGAGTCGTCACCATCAATAGTCACAACTGTTTCCGAAGTTAAGTCCTTACGACCAATCTTTTCGGCATCTGTAACTGTGTCAGGAATTGATTTAATCTCTTCTTTAACATCATCTGGAAATTCATAAGGAACCTCGTGTTGGTAGATTACCTGGAGAATATCAACACCAGGATCATCCTTAAAACCAATGGTCTCAATTGCTAAACCCGCCATTAATTTAGGATGTTTTAAATTGGGATACTGGGTTACTTCTGCCGTAATCACAGCCCCATCCTGAGGTTTGATCCCAGAAGCAAGCACATCAAAATGATAAGAAGAAAGCTTCTTGTCCTTTAACTCAATTTCCCCAATAACACCATTTTCAGGATCAGGAACCGATTTAAAAACGCCAACCGCCTGCGTAAAGTGTCTGTCTGTAACCTTGGTAACAACACCTTCTGGGCCCTTGTCATCCCCTGGTTTAGCTGCTCGGATAATTCGAACATCAACTTCGTCTTGATTTAACGCAAACGCCGTATGATCCTCGCTGATATAAACATCAGGAACTTCCGGATCAACAGCTACGAAACCAAAGCCACGATCGTTGGCATGAAAAACACCATGCACCAATTGTTGATTAGACTGAATAGGCAAAGTAAATTTACCTTTCTCCGTAATGTGAACCCGATTTGCACGTTCCATTACTGCCAACTCTTTTACTAAAATATTAAAAACGCTGGCACCTTCCAAATTTAATTGTTGAAAAATTTCTTCGGCAGTAAAACTTTCTTTTGGATGTTGATTTAAAAAGCTACTAACTGAAGCTTGTAGTTTATTTGTTTCCATACTCTACCTCAAATTTTATATTGTTTTAAACCTTAATTAAAAGCCTCCTGCGAAACACAGGAGGCTTAACCGTTAGTGTGATGAAACGTAAACCATTGCGATCGCAACCGCAAAGAAAATAATCCCCAATACTAACGTTACTTTTTGCATAAATGCTTCGAATCCACGTGGTTTTGACTGAGCAAAAAGATCGTCCGCACCACCTGTAAGAGATGATAACGCATTATCCGTTTTTGCTGGTTGCATCATTACCGCAAAGATAATCAAAACGGAAACAACCAATAATATTGTCATTAATAAATTATACAAGTAGCAACCTCCTACCTAAACTTGTAGTATATCCTCTATAATTTATCATAGTTTACCTTTTTTTTCCAGTCCTACCACTAACTTTCTCTAACAAACCACTACTTCGTTTGCATCGGAAGCTGGTGTAATAAATGTAAAAGATTGCCGCGATTACGATGATTCGTGGTAACAACCAAAGTATCGCCCGCAATCAGCAAGGTATCACCATGAGGAATAACTTCCCGTTCTCCACGTCGAATCGCAATCAACAAACTATTTTGAGGCCACTGAAAATCACGGACTTGATGGCCTACCATGTATGACCCTGCAAAAACTGGAAATTCTACCCGATCCAGTTTCCCCGTAGCATTAGGAACACTCGGTTTTACAATCTTGTGCAGCAAAGATTCATAAATTGGTGCACCACCTAATAAATCAACCACTACATATGCCGTGATCGAAACGACAGCCAGTGGCATCAAATGATGAAGGGTACCAACCATTTCAGTTATCAATAGGATGGCCGTAAATGGCGCCTTACCAATTCCGGCAAAATAACCAGCCATTGCAATAATAATAAAGTTTGTGAGATAACTCGCTGGAAAAATACCTAACCAAATCATGGTTTGACCATAAATTGCCCCCAGAATTGCTCCTAAAGACAGGATAGGCAAGAAAATTCCTCCAGGCAAACCAGATCCATAAGAAATCATGGAGAAAACAAAGCGTAAAATAAAAATGCTAAGCAAAATTAGAAGTCCCGGTGTATGCCCAGCAATATTCAAAATAATACTATTGCCCCCGCCTAATAAATTTGGAACCAATAAACCAATTGGAATCACTAAAATAAAGGGCACCATGCCAAACAACCATTTTGGTAATTTAATAAGATATTCGTACCAATCCCCCATCTTCAATAAAACACGCTGGTAGACGAATCCCATTACTCCCAAAAAAATCCCAAGAAACAACAAATGAGGATACATTGTCAGCGGCAATGTTTTGGTATAAACAATATGTAAAACTGGAGTTAAACCAAAAAATACGGTTGAAACAAAGTTAGAAGCGATTGCACTTGCTAGAGCAGTTGTCCAAATTAACGGTGAAAAATTATGATAAACTTCCTCTAGAACAAACAACGTGCTCGCAATGGGTGCATTAAATGCCGCAGACAGACCTGCTGCCGCTCCACTTGCAATAAATACGCGTCGATTAACTTCTGATTCATGTGTCAATTCAGCGTATCCCTGACCAATGGTTGCTCCTAACTGAATTGAGGGTCCTTCACGACCAAGAAATAAGCCAGACCCAATTGCCAGAATACCACCGATAAATTTACGCCACAGGATTGACCACCAGGGATACTCCAAATTTCCAGACAATTGGCCTTCAACTTGGGGGATCCCCGATCCTTTTATTTCTGGAAACTGTTTTCCTAAATATCCCACTACAACAGCCAAACCCAACACGACCAGTAGCCAAATTGGCAATATAGTCCAATTGTGGGAAATTTGATCATAAACAATCGTCACTAATTTTAAGCTTTGTACAATCGCCAAGCGAAACACGCTCACCACTAAACCGGCCAAAGCACCAGTCAAACAACCCTTTAGAATTGACACCAACCTTGTATCATCTGGTGAACTTTTTTTATTATCTAAGGAACCTTGCCACTGCATATCTTCATCTCAATTCTTTTCTCTTCTTATTCAGTGTATCACCAAAATACGGTCACGAAAAAAAGACCAGGCAAAAACTATATTTTGGGTATGGTCTCTTTATATTTCCAGAATATTATTACTAAAATGTAAGTAAAACAGATTTTTTGCAGCCAGTTCTTGCGGCTTGATTTGAAGCCACAAGAATGGTCATCGTCCGAAAGATACAAGCTTATTAGTGGGTTTTACTAATAAGCTTCCTAAATACTGAGTAGTCGCCAGACTAACGCACGGTCCAACCACCTTTTTGCCACTGTCTTTCGTTTCACTTTTTTCGATATGGTTGATGCCTGAATAATTGTGCGGCTTGCACAGCCTCTTGCCAACCGGAATAAAGGTTCTGGCGTTCCTCTTCATTCATATCAGGCAAAAAGATTTGGCCCGTTTTATAAATGCTTTTGATATCTTCAATATTTTTCCAAAACCCAACACCTAGTCCTGCTAAAAAAGCCGCTCCTAAAGCCGTCGTTTCCAAATCCGCCGCTCGGTCAATTTCAATTCCTAAAATATCCGCTTGAAATCGCATTAGATAGTTGTTATGTGAAGCCCCACCATCAACTTTAAGCATAGGTATCTTAACGTCAGCATCGTGCTTCATCGTATCCACAACATCACGCGTTTGATAAGCAAGCGACTGTAAAGTTGCCTTTATAAAATCATTTTTCGTGGTTCCACGGGTGATCCCAAACACGGCTCCACGCGTCACTGAATCCCAATACGGAGCCCCAAGTCCGGTAAATGCGGGCACCACATAAATTTCATTTCGATCAGTAGATGCGTTGGCCGCTTGTTCAGAATCGGCAGAATTCTTGAGTAATTGCATACCGTCACGCAGCCACTGAATAGCAGACCCGGCCACAAATATACTGCCCTCAAGTGCATAATAAATTTGATTATTAATGCCATAAGCAATAGTGGTCAGTAAATTATGATCAGACAACTGAGGCTTTTTGCCGGTATTCATCACCACAAATGCACCGGTACCGTACGTATTTTTTACCATGCCAGGTTCAAACGCCATTTGCCCAAATAAAGCTGCCTGCTGATCTCCTGCCATACCAGAAATTGGCACTTCGCTACCAAAAAAATGATAATCTTTTGTGTACCCATAAATTTCTGAGTTTGATTTTACGTTGGGTAAGAGCACCCGTGGAATATTAAGTAGTTTCAAAATATCTGAATCCCACTTTAAGTCGTGAATATTGAATAGCATTGTCCGGCTGGCGTTGGAATAATCAGTCACATGAACCTCGCCACCAGTTAATTTCCAAACCAGCCAAGTGTCGATGGTGCCAAATAGCAACTCGCCATTTTCTGCTCGTTTCTGAGCATTAGGTACATGATCAAGAATCCAGCGAATTTTGGTAGCTGAAAAATATGCATCCACAATTAAACCTGTTTTTTGATGAATTTCTTGCTGATAACCAGCCAAAATCAATTCATTGGCAATATCTGCCGTTTGCCGTGATTGCCAAACGATCGCATTATAAATTGGCAACCCTGTTTTCTTATCCCAAATGACTGTGGTTTCCCGCTGGTTAGTAATTCCAATTCCTTTAATTTGCGAAGGCCGAATTCGTGATTTAATCAGGGCGTCGGCAATCGTTGATAACACAGCGTCCCAAATTTCGTTCGCATCATGTTCAACCCACCCAGGATTAGGAAAGTTTTGTGGGATTTCACGTTGAGCATCAACCACCTTTTGACCTTGATGATCAAAGATTATCACCCGCGTGCTGGTGGTTCCCTCATCAATTGATAATATGTAGTTCTCTACCATGTGATTGCTCCGTTCCCTGTAATTTAAAGTGCTTGTACTAATTCGGCGGCAAGTGTTAGGCCCCTTTCTTGCGACTGGGCACCCCAACTTCGTTCATTATAAGCTTTCAAATTTGCTAAAGAATCGGCTATAAAGAAAATTTGACCAAAGTCTACTTTTCGAAATTGTGCACATGCCGCCAATGCCGCACACTCCATTTCTACAACTTCACAACCTTGTGCCTTTCGTTTTTGAATAACTTTGGGCGTTTCCCGAAAGAATCCGTCTGTCGTCCACGTTTGTACTTCATGAAAGTTTAAGTGGTGCTCTTTTAAACTCTGCTCGATAGTGCTGATAACGGATTGATTCAATTTAATGAAGTCGCTCTTAGGTGCGTAGTGAAAAGAAGTCCCTTCGTCGCGTAACGCCACCGTTGAAACCAGAAATTTATTTTCTGGTATATCTACTAGAACCCCACAACTACCGACGCTGATAACTTGCCGTACGCCAAAATAAATTAAGAAATCTAAAAATTGTGTCGCTGCTGGTGCCCCTAATGGCGCTTGAGCAACCGTAAGAAGCTCATTTTGGTACAAGCATTCGTATACAGGAAAAGTTTTTGTAATCGTTTCAAAAATACCGATTTGTTTACCATTATGCGTCGTCACAAATTGCAAAATGTCGCTATCACTTAAAAAAGGAAAAATAGCTTTTGCATGAAACTGAAATGGACCATCATGGCCAGGCATCAGTACCGCCTCCTGCTGTTCGTCAAAATCAAATAAAGATAAGTTCTCCTGCATATTGTTTACCTTCTTCACGGCTTTTTATTCTATTTTACACTTTTTTACTTATTAGCAAACCCAAAAAAGAGCCATTCGGTATAAACCGAATGACTCTTAATGAACTAGTTGGTAAACGTAGAATTACTTGTTTGTAATTGCGTTACGTGCTTGTTCGCTTAAGTTGTAAAATGCATGGATACCCTTGTATTGTGCAACTTCACCTAATTGATCTTCAATACGCATCAATTGGTTGTACTTAGCAATACGCTCAGTACGGCTCATTGAACCAGTCTTGATCTGACCAGCGTTCAAAGCAACAACTAAGTCAGCAATTGTTGTATCTTCTGTTTCACCAGAACGATGTGAAACGATTGCTGTATAGCCAGCTTCTTTAGCCATTTCGATAGCATTAACAGTTTCTGTTAATGTACCAATTTGGTTCAACTTGATCAAGATAGCATTACCAACGCCCATCTTGATTCCCTTAGCAAGGTAGTCAGTGTTTGTAACGAACAAGTCATCACCAACGATCTGAACTTTCTTACCAAGTTTTTCAGTAGCCATTTGCCAATCTTCCCATTCGTTTTCATCCAAAGGATCTTCGATGGAAACAACTGGGTATTTGTCAACAATGCTGTCAAGTAAGTCAACAAATTCTGAAGCAGTATATGACTTGCCGTCACCCTTTAAGTCATACTTCTTTGTTTCAGTATTGTAGAATTCTGATGCAGCACAGTCAAAGGCAATTGCAATATCCTTACCTGGTTTGTAACCAGCACGCTTGATAGCTTCAACAAGGATTTCAAATGGTTCCTCATTGTTCTTCAAGTCAGGAGCAAATCCACCTTCATCACCAACAGCTGTAGAGTATCCTTGTTCGTTTAACAAGTTCTTTAAGTTGTGGAATGTTTCTGATGACCAACGAATTGCTTCTGTAATTGTTGGTGCACCAACAGGCATGATCATGAATTCTTGGAAGTCAACATCATTGTTTGCATGTTTTCCACCGTTGATAACGTTCAACATTGGTGTTGGTAAAACGTGTGCATTGAATCCACCTAAGTAGTTATACAAAGGAATTTGGAGTTCATCAGCAGCAGCACGTGCAGCAGCCAAAGAAACACCAAGGATTGCGTTAGCACCCAATTTAGCCTTGTTTGGTGTACCATCAAGCTTGATCATAGCTTGGTCAATTGCTAATTGGTCAGTTACTTCATAACCAACGATTTCCTTAGCAATTAACTTGTTAACATTTTCCACAGCCTTGGTTACGCCTTGGCCCATGAACTTGCTCTTGTCGCCATCACGAAGTTCAACAGCTTCATGTTCACCAGTTGAAGCACCAGAAGGAACGATTCCACGGCCAAAGCCGCCATCTTCTGTATATAATTCAACTTCAACAGTTGGATTACCACGTGAATCTAAAACCTGACGTGCATAAATATCAGTAATAAGTGACATATTGTAATTTCTCCTCACTAAATTTAGTAAATTCTGTTACAGATCAATTGTATTACAAAACTGCTCTAAAATTAAGCATTAAAGTTAACTAATTCCAAGAATGAGTCAGGAACTAGACTTGCACCACCGACTAATCCACCATCGATGTCTTCTTTACCCATTAATTCCTTCACGTTAGCAGGTTTTACACTACCACCGTATTGGATACGAACTTTAGAAGCGGTTGTTTGGTCATATAACTTAGCAACAGTTTCACGAAGTACGTGACAAACTTCTTGTGCTTGATCACTTGAAGCTGTTTTACCAGTTCCAATAGCCCAGATTGGTTCGTAAGCAATTACAAGTGATGCCACTTGGTCTGCAGATAAGCCCTTAAGAGCGTTTGTGATTTGGCCTGAAACCCAGTCATTTGTTTGGCCAGCTTCACGTTGTTCTAAAGTTTCACCACAGCAAATGATTGGTAACATGTTGTTAGCAAAGATTGCTTTAGCTTTTTTGTTGATGTCTTCGTCAGTTTCCTTGAAATATTGACGACGTTCTGAATGGCCGATAATTACATAATCAACGCCCATTTCAGAAAGAACTTTAGGTGAAGTCTCACCAGTAAAAGCACCTTCGTCTTCAAAATAACTGTTTTCAGCAGCAACTTTTAGGTTAGAGCCTTTAGCGGCATCTAATAAAGCTTGTAAATCAACTGCAGGAGCACCGATAACTGATTCAACTTTGTCGCTTGCAGGTAAATCTGCTTTAACAGCGTTGACAAATTCGGTTGTTTCCTTAGGGTTCTTATTCATTTTCCAGTTTCCAGCAATAATTGGTGTACGCACAATAATACTTCCTTTCATTGATAACAAATCTCAGTCATTTCACAGCAAAGAGCCTGAATTGGTTTTCAAGCTCACTATTTGCCTATTTATCTGAAATAGCTGCAATTCCTGGTAATGTTTTTCCTTCAAGGTACTCAAGGGAAGCACCACCACCAGTAGAAATATGAGTTAACTTGTCGCCAACACCAAGTTGTTTAACAGCAGCAGTTGAATCACCACCACCAACAATTGTAGTTGCGTCAGATAATGTGCCTAAGAACTTACCAACTTCAAGAGTTCCTTTAGCATAGTTACTCATTTCGAATACACCCATTGGGCCATTCCAAACAACTGTTTTAGCATCTTTCAAAACATCTTCAAATGCCTTGATTGATTTAGGTCCGATATCAAGAGCCATGTAGCCATCAGGAATATCTCCCTCAACGACTTTGTTTGGCACATCGTTATCAAACTTTTCAGCAACAACATTGTCTGTAGGAAGCACAATCTTGTCACCAGCTTTAGCCAAAATTTGTTTTGCTAAATCAATCTTGTCTTTTTCAACAAGTGAATTACCAATTTTAAGGCCCTTAGCTGCATAGAAGGTATATGTCATACCACCACCGATAATAACTTTATCAGCTTTATCAAGTAAGTGATCAATAACACCAATCTTGTCAGAAACCTTAGCACCACCCAAAATAGCAACGAATGGATGCTTTGGATTATCAACAGCGTTTCCTAAGAATTTAATTTCCTTTTCCATTAAGAAACCAGCTGCAACTGGTTTACCAGCAGCTTTCATAGCTGTTGAAATACCAACGTTGGATGCATGTGAACGATGAGCTGTACCAAAAGCATCATTTACAAACTCGTCACCAAGTGAAGCCCAGTATTGACCTAACTTAGCATCATTGCCGCTTTCCTTCTTGCCGTCAAGATCTTCAAAACGAGTGTTTTCAAACAAAAGAACATCGCCATCTTTCATATCAGCAATGGCATCTTCTAATTGTTTGCCATGAGTTGCTGGTACAAAAGTTACAGGTTTGCCCAAAAGATCTGACAAACGTTGTGCAACTGGACGCATTGTTAAAGCCTTCTTGTCATCTTCAGTCTTTACACGGCCAAGATGTGAGAACAAGATAGCTTTACCATTATGTTCAATAATATATTTGATGGTTGGTAATGCAGCCACAACACGGTTATCATCACCAATTACACCGTCTTTTACAGGGACGTTAAAATCAACACGCATTAAAACTTTTTTGTCGTTAACGTCTAAATCTGAAACTGTTAATTTAGCCAAAGTTAATTCCTCCTGTTTAAGAAATTTCATGTATTTTTAAATTAAAAAAGGCGGAGGAAGTTTGCCTCCCTCCGCCTTAAACCGTTAGACGGTTTTGAAATCTGCAAACTTAAAGATTAATTTAATCCTAGAGAGTAGCAAACTTCAATAAAGTACGTACCATTTGGCAAGTGAAGCCATATTCGTTGTCGTACCAAGCAACAGTTTTAACTAATTGTTTGTCTCCAGCGGTTGTAACTTCAGTTTGTGTTGGGTCAAAGATTGAACCGAATGTAGTTCCGATAACATCACTAGATACGATTTCGTCTTCGTTGTAACCAAATGATTCGTTGTTTTCAGTATGTTTCTTGATTGCAGCATTAACTTCGTCAGCAGTAACGTTCTTACCTAAGATAGATACTAATTCTGTCAATGAACCATCAACAACACCAACACGTTGTGCATGTCCTTGTAATTTACCATTCAATTCTGGGATTACAAGACCAATAGCCTTTGCAGCACCAGTTGAATGAGGAATTGTGTTAACACCAGCAGCACGAGCAGCACGTAAGTTTCCACCACGAACTGGGCCATCAAGTAACATTTGTGTACTTGTGTAAGCATGGATTGTTGTCATAGTACCTACTTCAATACCAAATTCTTGGTTTAAGAAGTAAGCCATAGGTGCTAAACAGTTTGTTGTACATGAACCAGCAGAAACAATCTTGTCATCTGCAGTCAAAACGTCATCATTAACGTTGTAAACAACAGTCTTAAGGTCGTTACCAGCAGGAGCAGAAATCAGAACACGTTTTGCGCCAGCATCCAAATGAGCTTGTGATTTTGCCTTTGATGTATAGAAACCTGTACATTCAAGAACAAAGTCAACACCGTCATCCTTAACCCATGGAATATCTTGTGCTTTAGGTTCTGCGTAAACACGGTATTTCTTGCCATCAACGATGATGGAGTCTTCTGTTGCGCTAACCTCACCAGGGAAAGTACCATGTGTTGAGTCATACTTCAATAAGTGTGCCAACATTGCTGGACTTGTCAAATCATTGATAGCCACAACTTCGATATCATTTGACTTTGCGCCTAATTCATAAATACGACGGAAAGCTAAACGACCGATACGTCCAAAACCATTAATACCAATCTTTACAGTCATACTAAGATTTCCTCCTTTAGGAAAGTAAAAAAATAATTTTTTTATTTTAAAAAGTGATATTTGTAAACAAATATTACTTTTTTAAAATCAAGTTTGCTGCACCTTCATCAGTCATCAAACATGTCTGATGTGGTGCTAAATTCATGTAAGAACGAATTGCTTGCGCTTTTGTATGCCCGCCTGCAACCGCAAAAACATGATCTATTGAATTGATACGCTCTAATTGTAACCCAATTCGAGGTACCCGATAGACGATGTCACCTTGCTGATTGTAAAAACAACCAAAGGCTTCTCCGATTGCTTTCTTTTGCTCGAGAAGTTGGAGAATGTTTGGATCAACCTCTCGTCTCTCAGCCATCTCATCGGCTCGTCCAATGCCATGAATCACAACGTTACTTTGCTCAATTAATTGAAGAACTAACTGAACACTTGGTTCTTCTAGCAACGGCTGGTAACTTTTTTCACTCAACTTTTCTGGCAGATACATTGACTGGCTCTCACCATGTGTCCGTTCCGCCATAATTGCACAAACTGTATTAGCTTGCATCGCAAGTGATTGTCCCATACCACCACGCCCAGGAACAAATGTGAGTTGGCGTTTTGTGGATAATTCTGGTGAAAACTCTTTAGCAACTTGTGCCATTGTGTTACCACCCATAACCACTATTACATTATTACCCTCTGGCAAGATTTTTGCAAGTGTATCGTTTAGAATTCCTCCCAAACTATCAAACACCCTGTCTTGGGCATCACAATCTCCAGAAACAATAAAACAACGATCAATGTTTAGCAACATTGCTAAGTCTCTTTCTGACTGCTGTAAACCAAGCATATCATTAACCATATCGTTCAAACCGTCTAAAACTAAACGGCCTTCCCTAGTTAATGTCATTCCGGCGGGTGACGACTGTATCAAGTCCAACTGTCTAAGCATATCAGTATGAGTTCTTAACCCACGTTCACTCATATTAAGATGAACCGATAAGCCTCGTCTGCCAATGGGAGCCATTAAAGCGATCGTCCGTAGAACCGAAAAACGCTTCAAAAACACATCTACCATATCTGGTGCGATGGCTTCCAGCCATTTCAACTCGTTTTGCATGATCATTGCTCCCAGTCGGGACGTTTGACGTCCATATGTGTCATTTAGTGACCCGACAGATTCAAAATAAATGGCATACAGACCTGAACTACTTCAGTTGTATACCCCTTACTTACATATTGAATTATATCAGGAGACAGCCACTATTGCAACTCAAAGCCTAGAAAAATTCGCTGTCGGTCCTTAATTAACACTATTCATAACGTTTACGTGTTGAAGAGGATGCAATGTTCAAGCTTTCCCGATATTTAGCTACCGTTCTTCTTGAAACTTCAATATTTTTTTCTGCAAGTTTCTTAACAATTTTTGCATCTGACAGTGGTTTGCTTTTATTTTCCTCATGGATAAACTTCTGAAGCAGTCTCTTAACGGAATCTACTGATAACCCTTCTGGAGATGCATCTGTCTTTGCAACCGCACTACTAAAGAATGACTTTAATTCAAAAGTTCCAAAACGAGTTTGTAAATATTTCCCGTTGACTGAACGACTAATTGTGGATTCATGTAACCCCAGTTTCAACGCAACATCCTGTAATAACAGTGGACGCAATTCTTTGGTTTTTTCAAGGAAAAAATCTTGTTGATATTCCAGTAATACTTTTCCCACCCGGAGAATAGTACTCTCTCGTTGATCCAAACTACGAGATATCCAGTCAAATTCTCGTTTCTTTTCTTTTACATAATCTGTTACTTCGTCGTCCTTACGTTGCAACATTTGCTGAAAATATTTTTTTTGAAAACGAACTTTGGGTTTTGCTGCTCTTGATGTATAAATGCTTAACTTTCCTGCTTCATTTTTTACAATTAGATCCGGAAAAATATATTGCGAACCTTCCGAATTAAATAAAGCACCCGGTTTAGGAGTCAGTGTGCGCACGTAATCAAATACAGTTTGAATCTCCTCCAGCGTCACATTCTGCTCTTTAGCTATTGCCTGCCATTTTCGATTGGCGAGTTCGTCAAAGTTATCTCTTAGAATTTCTACTGCCGCCTTTGGTGCCCAGTCATCATTCTCTGCTTGCAGTAGCAAACATTCTTGAAGATTCTTTGCACCAACACCTGGAGGATCTAGCTGTTGAATCAACGTAACAGCATCGACAATGTCCACTTTATTAGCCCCAGTTTTTTCCATCGCCTCTTCGATTGGCATTTTTAGATAACCATTATTATCAATGGATTCTATTAAGAACAAAACTAAATTACGTAAGGGTGTGTCACGCATCGTTAAATGCACTTGATCCAATAAATATTCAAAAAGTGACTGACGTGTATCATCTGGAATTTGATTCATGTAATTTTCATCAACTGATTGGCTTGAAGAATTTTGTCGTGAACTATTCATATAATCATCGTGATTAGTCGTCACAGTGATTAATGGATTCTCAAGTGCCTTCTGGTTTAAAAAGTTTTGTAATTCTTCAACGTTGTATTGCAGAATCTGGATTGATTGTTGTAAAGTTTGCGTCATTGCTAACCGTTGAACTTGTTTTTGTTGCTGATGAAGGCCTTGTTGAAGCGCCAAACTAATCACCTCGATTAAATAAACTTGTGTTTTTAATATTAATACAGTAAAATTAAAAGGTAATTTGCGCCGTTAGTGTAGTGGATCGCACGTGAGATTCCGGTTCTCGAAACGCGGGTTCGACTCCCGCATGGCGCATTTTTTTGTACCCTGAAATTAGATTGATTCTGTAAAACAAGCACTGTTTCACCATTGAAAGGGTGTTCATAATTCAATCTATTATTTAACACTAACTATAATAAGTCAACTGAAATCAATTGTGGTACAAGAATAACAATGAACGACACTGATAAAATAATCGCTCCATAGATGACATTTCCAATCACCTATGGAGCGATTATTATTTAGAACCAAGATTCAAAAAATACTATTTTAAATTATGCTGTTTACGTTGCTTTCCTAAAGTCCCAAAAAGGCCAAGTAGAATAAGAAGTTCATAACCTATAAGAACAAAAATATTTGTTTCTTTTTCACCTGTTTGAGGCAAAATAGAAGTTTCACTATTACTTTTACCGGTTCTTTTAACCTTTGCAGTTCGTTCCACTTTTTCTTGGCTAAGCGTTCTAGATTCTGCAAGTTTTTTCGCTACGTTAGCTTTGGTAGAAGAATGCTTAATGAAATTTGAGCTTGGCTTGTTACCTTTATGTTGTGTAATATTTTTTGAAATAGGTACATACACAACTTTCACTTCTGAATCAGTATCCGGAATTAGAGGTATTGCTGTTACCTGATATCCGGGCACATTTGGCACTGTCACTGGTTGTCCAGTGACACCTGTTTCTTGACTAGGTGCGGTCCCTGTAATCGGCTTACCTGTTGGATCAACCGGTGTCACTGTGTAACCATGATTGGTTGCGGTATATATAACTTCCTGCGTTTGATTAGCTGGCTCTCCATCTTTTTCAGTTACATTTGTAAAGACTACCTGTGACTTATCAGGAGAATATCCAGAAATTATAGGGGTTTGAATTGTTGTAGTACTTGCATCACTTGTCCAAACAACGTCCTTTGTTACCTCGTCAGTATCAGATGTCCACTGAATTGTGACTGAATTACTAGTGAGACTCACCCCATCAATCCCCGCGTAAGTTACCGTATCAGTTGTATTCTTTTCATTACTTATCGTATGCACATGAACTAAATGAACTACCACATTTGCGTTGTCACTTGCGCCAAAAGTATAAGTACCATTTGCCACTTGATTTTCGGCTAGTTGATAACCTGACGGGATACTGTCACTCGTATTCCAATTGACAGTTTCATTAGTAGTTCCATTAATAGGAACCAATGCGCCAACTTGCACATCATTATTGTCGTCATCAACGTACTGCACATCACTCGTTTGTGCATCTGCAATATACTTAATAGTGACTACTTGATTAGGATCAGTAATCTCCCCAGAAGTTGGCGTATCCGTATCAATTTCATAGCCCGGAATTGTTGGTGCATCTGCTTTGTAGGTTCCATATACAGTCCCTTGAGTTAACACTTCATCAGTTGCAACTGCAACACCATTTTCATCTTCATAATGAACAGTTACGGTTGCCGGTACACCTGTATAACTGATGCCTACAGCTGCTACCGGAGTATAACCAAAATGCCAATTATTAGCTTCACTTGGTTTAACGGGATTCGGATTGTTATAAAAAGTACCCGTAAATGTTGCAATATAGTCGCCATCACTATTCTGAGAAATTGTCCAAAATTCACTACTAATTGGAATCGAGTTTGTTGGAATCAATTTATTTTTAGTCAAATCAATTTGAAAACCTGACAATTCTTTTAAATTAACAGCTAAAGTACCATTAGGCAATAAAATTGAACCAGTTTTGCTACTCCACTTATCATCTTGTGGGAGATTGTCGTTAGCCAAGGCTGTCTCAACTGCATAATAAAGTTGATTTGTTCCAATTGTACCAGTCTCCTCAATGCCTTCAGTATTCTTCGCTGTATCAGCAATACCAGTAACGCCCACTGATATCGGTGCAGTCACACCAAAGACCTCAACATAACCGGCAGTATTATCAGCACTAACCATCTGAAAAGCCAAAATCGCACTAAAATTACCACTAGTGAGCAGGTTTAACCCCTCGTTAGTTAAAGTAAAAACAATTTTTTCATCAGTTTGTGTAATATTGCTAACCATTGCCGAAGTAATCTCTGAAAAAATCACTAATGGTAATCGTATCATCATTTGCTAAGCTAGTATATTGTTCATCTGTACTTGAGACGCCATTTAACTTATTTACTGTAATGGTTCCTTGACCAATATCAACCGTTACTGCAGATTTGTCAGTATAATTGTATGGATTAACTGCATATCCGGTATGTTGAACAGCATTTAAATTGTTTGATTCATCCATACCTTTAAGAGCAGCCAGTACAAAATCTGGCTATAACGGTAACATATCAGTATAGTATGAATTTACCGTATTCGTTTTAGTATCCCAAGCAGCGGCCAGCAAACTAGATTCACTTATATTTGACAAATCAATCCCGTTGTCTTTTCCTAAAGCAATTAAATTATTAATAGCTTTCTGCTGATCCGCAGTGATGGTGGTATCAGTTGTTGGCGTATCAGCACTACCTGTTAACTCATTTGTGAGGTCACTTGCTTCCGATGACGCACTTTCTGCACCTAATCTACTGCTACTTTGTGTCACACTATCATCTGATGCTTGACTAGAATCATTCGTTTCACTGACTGGTGCACCACTTGCTACCTCGGAACTCTGAGATGCCATACTTGATGTACCTAAAGTATTTGAAGCTATGCCGCTATTGCTTGTATTTGAACTTTTGGATGCAACAGAACCGGATGACATCGCACTTGCCGCCACACTATTCGTTACCGCAGACGAAAAGCCTGTCCTTGCCATACCACTGTTATCTGAATCCGATGCCGCGGATGAAGCTGCTGTCTCAGATGTTGCGGCGCTAGTCGCCGTCACACTAGCTGAACTACTTTTTTCCGTGCTAGACTCAATCACATTATTATTTGTATCAGCATGCACATTAGACGAAGTAACTACCCCTGTACCAAAACTTAGGACCGCTATGCCAGCCACTAGCCAGTGTTTGCCTTTTTTATACATCTTAAAATGCTCTTTTGTAGTTGCCTCATAATTTGCAACACGTTGTTTCCGCGAACTTTTTGCCATAGCACTAACCTCTTTTTTTATATGTACCTATTTATCAACCTCAAATAAAGATAGCACTTACATTATTCTATTTTGTACACAAACATACTCAATTAAATAAATGTTGTACTATAACGACTTGATTATAGTGTATAAAAATTAACTTTTCAATTTATTTTTTAAAAATTTCCTCGTATACTTAATCTACTTCGATTTCAGCTCATTTATCAATACAGTTTTCATGAGTAACCACTGCCGTATTTCATGTTTCGTGCTACCTGTTAGCCTAATATTTACTAGTAGCAAAATTCTTATTTTTGTGCTAAATTATAGACTTTGAAGCGTAACCGATTACGTTGAAAAACTTTTCTTCAGTTGAGTTAAATTGTTTGACCTTTTTTGACCATAGCGGTAAGCTGTAAACATGTTAGCGATGAGCTAATAAAATTAAGATGAATTTTAAAGGGAGGTTGCTAAGTTATGAACTTAGTTCCAACAGTTATTGAACAGTCATCACGTGGCGAACGTGCTTATGATATTTATTCCCGTTTACTAAAAGACCGAATCATCATGCTCTCTGGCCCAATTGATGATGATGTTGCAAACTCAATCATTGCCCAGCTTTTATTCCTAGACGCTCAGGATTCTGATAAAGATATTTATCTTTACATTAACTCACCAGGTGGTGTAGTTACAGCTGGACTCGCGATTTATGATACCATGCGGTTCATCAAATCCGATGTCCAAACCATTGTAATGGGAATGGCAGCATCCATGGCAAGTGTTCTGGCTTCTTCTGGTACAAAGGGCAAACGTTTCGCATTGCCTCATTCAGAAGTTTTGATTCACCAACCATCCGGTGGTGCTCAAGGACAACAAACTGAAATTGAAATTGCAGCAACTGAAATTTTGAAGACTCGTAAAGAATTGAACAAAATTTTGGCAGATAATTCTGGTCAGCCTTTGAAGAACATTAATCGCGATACGGAACGTGATCATTACTTCACAGCCCAAGAAGCTGTTGACTACGGTCTGATCGATGCAATTATGCAAAACAATTCAGATTTAAAGTAATCTGAGCAAACAAAAATGGTGTGGATTTTAAAATCCACACCATTTTTTAGTTTAAGCTCGCAATTTTTCTGCATATTCATTGAGTTTACGTAATCGATGATTAATACCTGACTTAGAAATTGCACCACTCGGAATTAATTCTCCTAATTCCTTTAAACTCACTTCTTGATTGGCCAACCTAGCCTCAGCGACCTCTTGCAGTTTGGGTGGCAAACTATTGATACCAACAACCTCATCAATATATCTGATATTGTTAATTTGCTTACTGGATGCATTGGCTACTTTGGATAAATTGGCATTTTCACAATTTACCAGTCGATTTACAGAATTGCGCATGTCACGCAAAATCCGAATGTCTTCAAATTTCAGCATTGAATTTGTTGCTCCAATTAAAGACAAGAAATTAGCGATTTGCTCTGCCTCTTTCAGATAAACAATGTAACCACTTCGCCTTTCCGTCGCTCGAGCATTCAAATCATAACGGTTCATCCAGTCCATAATCATGGCATTGTGAGTTTCGTAAAGAGAATAAATTTCCAAATGATACCGACTAGTCTCTGGGTTATTAACTGAGCCTCCCGCCAAAAAAGCACCACGTAAATATGAGCGGATTTCGCCTTCCGTCGTTAATAAACCATCCGGAACCTTTTCATTAATTTGATAACCATCGGCCAAAATTGACAAATCCTCTAAAATTGCCTGGGACCTTGTCATTAAACGCACAATGTACAAATTGTTTTTCTTCAATTTCATTTTGCGTCGAACAATTAGTTCACCCTCAACGGAATAAAAATCCTTTAACAGTGCATAAATTCTGCGCGCAATGGCAGGATTTTCGGTTTGAACGCTCAGAACTAATTGATGATGGGCCAAATTAATTGATCCATTCATACGAATCAACGCCATTAACTCTGCTTTTGCGTTTTGTTGATGTACCTTAATCCCCGTTAATTCCTTTTTTACTTCACTCGCATAAGACACGAAAATCCCTCCCTTCACAAAATTTAATCACAGGCCTTAGGATTACCCGCAACGTTTAATAATTCTTCTGCAACCCGATCCCCATCATGAAACGCGCCATGATCACGTAAACACAAAAAGTTATCTGAAACAACTCGACAATTTTGGGCACGTAATCCTTTAAAATCAGGCCGAACTTGTGTCGAATATTCATCATAACGATTATAGTCCATATAATCGTCAGGCACTTTTGCCGTGTTTACCAAAACGGTATCCACAAAGTTTTGACCTAAATGGCGGTTCAAAACTGTGACATGGTCAGAATCCGTAAAGTTATCAGTCTCACCTTTTTGCGTCATAATATTGCAAATATAGATAACTTCAGCTTTAGTTTTTAGGACTGCATCCCCGATATTTGAAATCATAAGATTGGGCAAAATACTGGTAAACAAACTGCCGGGGCCTAAAATGATTTCATCAGCATCTAAAATGGCATCAATGGCTTCCTGAACGGCATGTGGCTTTTCGTCAGCATTCCAAGAAGTTGGCTCAACCCAAACCCGTTTGATGGTTTTGTGCGCCGCCGTAATTTCTGACTCACCTGCTAATTGTGTCCCATCAGTAAATTCAGCATGCAAAACTAATGGTTCGTTTGAAGCCGGGTAAATGTGCCCATCGACTTTCATCATTTCAGAAAGTTCTTGCACTGCTGTAAAAACACCAGACTTCATTTCTGACAAGGCTGCAATAATCAAGTTACCAATCGCATGGCCTGACAAAAAGCTATCATTGCTTTTAAAACGATACTGAAAAATATCTAATTCCAATTTTGGTAAGTCAGAAAGGGCCACAATAACATTTCGAATATCACCAGGCGGCACAACGTTTACATAATTTCGAATGACGCCAGATGACCCCCCATCATCAGCCACGGTAACCACCGCAGTAATATCAGCATTTTGTTTTTTTAAACTCTTAAGTATAACGGGCAAGCCCGTTCCGCCACCAATCACCACAAACTTAGGACGGTTTTTTGCTGCTTGTCTCTTTGTCATGACCGGTTCACAGTTTCCTTTCGTTTATTCACATCCCGATGTTGAACATGAACAGTATAATCAGCAGTTAGATCATCAGCTATTCTTTGAGCTATGGCGACTGATCGATGTTGCCCACCGGTACACCCGATGGCAATCGTAATCGTTGATTTGCCTTCTTTTTGATACCCCGGCATGACATAACGCAATAGCGAAATGAAATGGCTATAAAACTTTTCCGTTACCGGTTGCTTCATAACATAGTCATAAACAGGTTTATCCAAACCAGTTTTATTTTTTAATTTTGGATCATAATAGGGATTTGGCAAGAAACGGACATCCATCACGATGTCAGCATCAATTGGCAAACCGTATTTAAAACCAAATGAAACAACTTCAACGTGGAAGTTTCCAGCTGTGCCTTCAGTCCCAAAAGTTTCAAAAATTTGTTCTCGTAATTCACGTGGCGTCATGGTCGTTGTATCAATGACGTATTGCGCATTTGAACGAATTGGTGCCAATAACTCCCGTTCTTTACGAACACCATCCACAACACGACCTTCCATTGCTAATGGATGTGAACGCCGAGTTTCCTTATAACGGGAAACTAATTCTTTATCTGATGTATCCAAAAACAAAATTTGGGACTCAATAGCTGGAGAGCCTTCGTTTTCATCAGTTAGCATATGCAGAATTTGATCATAAAACGCACGTGATCTTAAATCGATAACCAATGCTACTTTACTGATTTTTCCAGATTCTTTCACCAGTTCCCAGAATTTTGGCAACAATGCGGGCGGCATATTATCCACACAGAAGAAGCCTAAATCTTCAAAACTTTGCATAGCTACTGTTTTACCGGCACCACTCATTCCAGTAACAATGACTAATTGCATTTTTTCATCTGTCATTTTAAATCCCCCGATCGTGATTCCTAATTATAGCACACCGGGTGTGCCATTTTAAGTAAAACCCGTCTTTGTTTCTATTTTAGTAAAAAAGCCGAAGCAACTTTATCACATTTGCTTCGACTTTTTTTAATTCACTTATTTTTTCGCGCAAATGCAATAATAATTGTATTTACACCAAAAATCACAAGATAAAAACCAACAATTGCATTCAAAGTCAAGATCGTTAGCATCGGCCGAATTAATAGTACAACCGCCACTACTAAAAGAAGTAAATCAATTATAACTGACAACCAATAAATACCATTGCCAAAAATCTTCAGATGATTACTTACGACCAATCGCTCAACAACATCAACAAAAAACCAAAATGCAAACAAATAACTTAAGAAGGTAATGGCACTCGGTATATCAAACATAAAGATCGCACCTATAAAAATATCAACGATTCCCAAACCAAGTGCTAAGTTTGCTTTAGTTCCTGTTGCTCTTTTTAAACGTCGGTACCCACCAATGATTGTAATACCACGGACAACCGCGGCAATTCCAAAAACAATAGCTAAGCTGGTAATTGCCACTTGTGGTAAACGAAAAACAAAGTATCCTGCGATCAGGAAAATGATCCCGGTAATTAGCTCAGACCAATCAAATCCCCAGCCATCTTCACGATTCACTGCTTTCACCATCCCTTTATAGTTAATTAGTTGTTTTTGTTTCTGACACTTCCATCGTCCGTTGCTTATCACGTTCCAAAACCGGCTTCAAATACTGTCCAGTATAGCTTTCTTTAACTTCTGCCACCTGCTCTGGAGTCCCAGTTGCTACAATTGAACCGCCACCGGCCCCGCCTTCTGGACCAAGATCAATTAGATAATCGGCTGTCTTAATGACATCTAAATTATGTTCAATCACTAGAACCGTATTGCCTTTATCAACCAATCGCTGTAAAACATCAAGCAATCGTTTGATGTCATCGGTATGCAAACCAGTAGTCGGTTCATCCAAAATATAAAAGCTTTTTCCTGCAGATTGTTTATGCAGTTCAGAAGCGAGTTTCATTCGCTGTGCTTCTCCACCAGATAGTGTCGTAGCAGCTTGCCCCAATTGCACATAACCTAAGCCAACATCTACAATGGTCTGTAATTTACGCCGAATTTTTGGAATGGGTTCAAAGAAGTCCAAGGCTTCTTCGACAGTCATTTCCAGAACATCAGCAATACTCTTACCTTTATATTTCACTTCAAGCGTTTCTGAGTTATAGCGTTTCCCTTTGCAAACCTCACATGGAACATAAACATCAGGTAAGAAATTCATTTCAATCTTTAATATCCCGTCACCTTTACAAGCTTCACAACGGCCACCCTTGATATTAAAACTAAAGCGTCCCTTATGATAACCACGTAGTTTAGCTTCATTAGTTTGGGCAAATAAACCACGAATATCATCAAAAACACTAGTATAAGTTGCCGGGTTACTCCGCGGTGTCCGCCCAATCGGGCTTTGATCAATATTAATTATCTTTTCAATATTTTTCACGCCAGCAACCGAACGATATTTACCTGGTTTTTCTGAGTTACGATTTAATTTTTGTGCCAAAACACGTTTTAAGATCATATTAACCAACGTAGATTTACCAGATCCCGAAACACCAGTTACTGCAATAAACTTTCCCAGCGGAAAATCGACATTAATTTTCTTTAAGTTGTTTTCGGCTGCACCTTTAATTGTAATTTTTTTGCCATTTCCTTTACGCCGTTTCAGTGGAACAGGAATAAACTTCTTTCCTGCCAAATATTGACCAGTCAAAGAAGTCGGTACTTTTTCAACCTCAGCAGGTGTCCCAGCAGCCATTACTTTACCGCCGTTATCACCAGCTCCAGGACCAATATCGATTAAATAATCAGCCGCTCGCATTGTATCTTCGTCATGTTCAACAATAATTAAAGTATTCCCTAGATCGCGCATCTTTTTAAGCGATCCAATTAACCGATCATTATCGCGTTGATGTAGCCCAATTGACGGCTCATCCAAAATATACAGAACACCAGAAAGATTTGAACCAATTTGAGTTGCAAGACGAATTCGTTGTGCCTCACCACCAGACAAAGTTCGTGAAGCCCGGCTTAAAGTTAAATATTCAAGACCAACATTTCTGAGGAAGGTTAAGCGATCACGAATTTCTTTTAAAATTGGCTTGGCAATCGAACTTTCTTGCTCTGACAACTCAACATGGTTAAAAAAGTTAATGGCATCGTCAATTGGCAACGCCGAAACTTCACCAATATGTTCGCCCATGACTTTAACACTTCTGGCTTTTCGATTTAATCGATAGCCATGACAAGTCTGACAAGTTAATTCGCGCATGTAGCCCCGCATAACATCCCGGGTAAAGTCACTATTTGTTTCTCGATAACGGCGATCAACATTTTCAATGACCCCTTCAAATGCCACATCCACATCACGAACACCACCAAAATCATTTTCATAATGAAAGTGAAATTGCTTGCCATTTGAACCATGTAACACCGTTTTTTGATCCTGACTGCTTAACTTCTCAAATGGCGTATCCATATCAATCCCAAATGCCTCACAAGCCTGTTCAAGCAAACTTGGATAGTATTGAGAACTAATTGGATTCCAAGGCGCCAAGGCCCCTTCTCTTAAAGTCTTAGATGGGTCCGGAACAACTAAATCCATATCAACTTCCAATTTAACTCCTAGGCCATCACAATCTGGGCAAGCCCCAAATGGCGCATTAAATGAAAATAGACGAGGTTCTAATTCACCCACTGTAAATCCACAAATTGGACAAGAATAATGTTCAGAAAACAAAAGGGGTTCTCCATCAATGATGTCAGCTGTAGCATATCCACCACTTAAACGTAACGCAGCTTCGAAAGAATCAAACAAACGAGACCGAATACCTTTTTTGATCACAATCCGATCAATAACAATCTCGATGGTATGCATTTTGCTTTTGTTTAAATCAAGTTCTTCTTCAATATCATGAATTTCACCGTCCACACGGACCCGGACAAAACCTTCACGCTTAATTTTTTCAAAGATTTTTTTATGTTGACCTTTTTTAGCACGGACAATGGGTGACATAATTTGAAGTTTTGTGCGTTCTGGCAATTCCAAAACACGATCCACCATTTGTTCTACGGATTGACTGGTAATTTCAGTTCCATCATTTGGACAAATTGGGTGGCCAACACGCGCCCATAGTAATCGCAGATAGTCATTAATTTCAGTCACTGTCCCAACTGTTGATCGGGGATTTTTGGAGGTTGTTTTTTGATCAATCGAAATGGCTGGACTTAACCCGTCAATTGAATCAACATCTGGTTTATCCATTTGGCCTAAAAACTGACGTGCATATGCAGACAAACTTTCTACATAGCGTCTTTGTCCTTCTGCGTACAAAGTATCAAATGCCAAAGAACTTTTTCCTGATCCTGAAAGACCTGTAATCACAACCATTTTATTTTTTGGGATTGTGACATCAATATCCTTTAAATTATGTGCTCTAGCTCCATGAATGACAATTTTATCGTTTGCCAAATCAATACCCCCTAACTTATTTCGGCTTTTAATTCCATTATTGTATCACGTAATGTAGCTGCCGTTTCGAAGTCTAATTTTTTGGCCGCGGAACGCATTTGTTCAGTAAGATTATCAATCATTTGTTTTTGATCTTTCTTAGACATATCGTCGAAATCAGTCTCTAAGAAATCATCTTTTTTACCTGTATCTTCAGTTGTTTTCGTTGGCGAAATAAGATCCCGAATCGATTTTTTAATCGTATGGGGGGTGATATCGTGTTTTTCGTTGTAAGCTTCCTGAATTTTCCGACGGCGGGCAGTTTCATCAATGGTTTCTTGCATCGATTGCGTGACACTGTCTGCGTACATAATAACCCGGCCATGAACATTTCGTGCTGCTCGTCCAGAAACCTGAATTAAAGAACGGGTATTCCGCAAAAAGCCTTCCTTATCCGCATCCAAAATAGCCACTAACGACACTTCCGGTACATCAATCCCCTCACGTAACAAATTAATCCCGACTAAAACATCATATTTGCCCGTTCGTAAATCACGAATAATCCGCGTTCGCTCTAACGTTTTGATATCACTATGCAGATAAGCAACCTTGATTCCAAGTTCTTTAAGATAGTCAGTCAAATCTTCTGCCATCTTCTTTGTTAAAGTGGTCACAAAGACCCGTTCATTTAATTCTGATCGTTTATTAATTTCACCCACAAGGTCATCCATCTGCCCCATAATTGGGCGAACTTCAATTTCAGGATCCAATAAACCAGTTGGTCGAATAATTTGTTCAACCACATGATTCGTTTGCTCTTCTTCATAAGGTCCAGGAGTAGCAGACATGTAAACGATCTGATTCACATGGTGTTCAAATTCTTTTAGTGTTAACGGTCGATTATCCAACGCACTTGGCAATCGGAAGCCATAATCAATTAACTGTTGTTTACGTGCCCTATCACCATTGTACATCCCACGGACTTGTGGCATCGTCACATGCGATTCATCAACCACCGTCAAGAAATCTTTTAAAAAGAAATCCAACAGCGTATATGGGGGTTCTCCCGGTTTGCGACCATCCATAAACCGCGAATAGTTTTCAATACCACTGGTGTAACCCATCTCACGCATCATTTCAACATCATAGGTTGTCCGTTGTTTTAAACGTTGAGCTTCAAGGAGTTTTCCATCAGACTCTAAAACCTGTAAACGATCTTTCAACTCTGCTTCAATTCCTTGAATGGCAACTTCCATTTGATCTTCATTTGTCATAAAATGGGTTGCCGGGAAGATGGCAACATGTTCACGGTCACCAACAACTTCGCCAGTTAAGGCGTCCACTTCGCGAATTCGATCGATTTCATCGCCAAAAAACTCAATTCTTAACGCTTTTTCATCATGTGATGCTGGGAAAATTTCGACAACGTCCCCATGCACACGAAAACGCCCACGTTGAAAGTCAATGTCATTACGTTCAAACTGGATATCAACCAATTGACGAAGTAACGTATTTCGTTCAATTTGTTGGCCAACTCGTAATGATACAGTGTGGTTCTTATACTCAGTTGGGTCACCTAATCCAAAAATACTAGAAACGGACGCCACCACAATGACATCATTCCGTTCCAATAATGAGCTAGTGGCTGAATGCCGCAGTTTATCGATTTCATCATTAATTGAAGAGTCTTTTTCAATATACGTATCGCTTGATGGTACATATGCTTCGGGCTGATAATAATCGTAATAGCTGACAAAATATTCCACAGCATTGTTAGGAAAAAATTGTTTGAACTCACCATAGAGTTGTCCCGCCAAAGTTTTATTGTGTGACAAAACTAGTGTTGGCTTGTTCACTTGTTGAATCACATTAGAAATGGTAAAAGTTTTACCAGTCCCAGTTGCCCCTAACAAAATTTGGGCTTTTTCACCCGTATTAATTCCAGCCACTAACTGCTGGATTGCCTTTGGCTGATCACCAGTCGGTTTATATTTTGAAACTAAGTCAAACTTATTATTATCAGTACGATCTATCATCGAGAAGACCCTCCATTTCGTTCACAAAAAAAGGAAAGCGATTGCCTTCCTCTTCAACAATGTATTCAATTTTACCATACCGAACATACTTTCGCTATCATCTTGTTTACTTGATAATTTGCTGGGTAATTTTTCCTAACTTAGCCTGATCAGTAAACTTTTCCCGCAATAAATCTGGTAAAACTTCATGCAAAAAATACTGCACGGATGCTAGCTCTTTAAACTTTACAATGGTACTTAAACTTTCTTTATAAATTTCCTCGTAGGTTGCTTCCGGATTTCCCTTTTGAATCTCACCAAAAGATTCATACAGGAGATCAATTTTATCAGCTACCGACAATATTTTACCTTCCAAAGTGTCATCCTTACCTTCAGAAAGACGCCGCCGATAAGCACTTCGAAATTCGCTAGGAATTTCAGTATTCACAAAACTTTCAGAAAGCGAATCCTCGACATCAGCCAACATCGATCGTAATTTAGGCGTCGCATATTTCACAGGTGTTTTGATGTCACCAATAAATCGCTCATTATAATCATGGTTTAAAGCTTTTTCATAAAGTGATTGCCAGTTGACTTTATTTCCTTTATTTTCTTCCACATCACCTAAGAATTGGGCAATTTGGGTTACCTTGAAAGAGTGCTCAGCAACTGAATGCTTCTGATATTTAAAAATTCCTGGTGCACGCACTAAAGTCTCTAAATTACTTAAACTCTTGATATATTGGTGAATTCCCATCAGCGGCCTCCTAGTCAAATTTTATCCGAAGAAGTTTAAATTAAGCTTCAATAAATTTGTCAATTGCCTTTTCAAAATCAGCAACTTTCTTTTGAGCAATTGCATTGTCTGATCCCACAGTACCCACATAGAATTTAATTTTGGGTTCCGTCCCAGATGGTCGAATAGCAATCCAAGTACCGTCCTTAAGTTGATACTTTAAAACATTTGAAACGGGTAAAGCAATCTTTCTGCTTGTGCCATCCGCAAACGTTGTCACTTGTTTTTCAAAGTCTTCCAAAGCGGTAACTTCTTGACCCGCAAAATCAGTCGGACGTTCTTCCCGAAACTTCGTCATTAAGTTGGCCATCTCTGCCTTACCATCGACGCCGGGAAAATCTTTTGAAATCGTTTTTTCTGCATAATAACCATATTTTGCAAAAAGATCTTGTAACCCGTCATAAAGGGTTTTCCCCTGTTTACGATAGTAAGCCGCAATTTCTGCCAACATCACAATCCCCTGAATGGCATCCTTATCACGCACGAAGGGTTTAACCAAATACCCATAGCTTTCTTCGAATCCGAAAACAAAAGTATGCTCATGAGTCGTTTCATAATGTTGAATTTGATCAGCGATGAATTTAAATCCAGTTAAAACGTTAACCATGCCAACCCCATGTGCTTCAGCAATTTTGGTAGCCAGTTCACTAGAAACAATGGACTTTACTGCCACTGCATTTTTAGGTAATGTGCCATTTTCCTGCCGTGCAGTCACAATATAATTGAGCATTAACGCTGCCATCTGGTTACCTGTTAGTAATTGATACTCACCATTTGGTCGACGTACTGCGGCCCCTAATCGATCAGCATCTGGATCCGTTGCTACCAGTAAATCAGCATTTTGTTTTTTACCTAGTTTAATGGCCAAATCAAAGGTCTGTGGAAACTCTGGATTTGGAAATGGGGTGGTAATAAATTCTGGATCTGCGGTTGCCTGTTCAGGAACCATTGTAAAATCATTAAATCCCGCATTTTGCAAAGCACGATTGCCTAAAACTTTGCCAGTTCCATGAAGTGGTGTGTAAATCAGCTTCATGTCTGCTCCATACTCTTTAATCAAATCCGGATTAATCGTAATGGTTTTTACTTCGGCAAGATATGCCTCATCCACATTTTCACCAATCAAGGTAAGTAAGCCATTTTGACGTAATTCATGCTCGTCAGCAACGGGGACATCAAAAATGTCCGTTACTTTGCGGATATACGCTGTAATTTTATCCGAATCCACGGGTGGCATTTGCCCACCATCTGGCCCATATATCTTATAACCATTATATTGCTTTGGATTATGACTCGCCGTAATCATTATTCCAGCATAGGTATGCAAATGACGGACTGTAAAAGATAGTTCAGGCGTTGGTCGCATGTCATCAAACACAAAACTAGGAATATGATGAGCACCCAAAACGTGTGCAGCCTCATGTGCGAACTCTTTAGAGTGATAACGTGAATCAAAACTAATGGCAACGCCCTGTTGCTTCGTCTTTTCATCCAGCTCATCCATGAAGTTTGCAAGTCCCTCTGTCGCTTGACGCACTGTATAAATGTTCATCCGGTTAATTCCGGGACCCATGACCCCCCGCATTCCAGCGGTTCCAAATTCCATTGGTGCATAAAATGCTTCTTCTAAGTCAGTGTCTTCTCCTGCCAACTGATCTAATTCTTTTTTTAATCCAGGTTCTAAATCAACCCGTTCCATCCATGATTGATAGGTATCTTTCCAACTCACGTTTTTTACCCCCAAATATTGGCGTATTTTATTCAACATCTTAAGTATACAACAAATTAGCTGGTTGATTGAAACGTTTTCTTTGGTATAGGCAAATTTTTAGTCATATCGGTTTCCTCCGATACTTTTTTAACTCAAAAAAAGTTTCGAGAAATTAGTATTCCCGAAACTTTACTTGTTTATTTGACAGTAGCTTTAGCTTTTAAATCTTGAATGTATGAGAAAACTTGTTGTCCAGCGATACCACCTTCACCAACAGCGGTTGCAATTTGGCGAAGATCCTTTTGGCGAACATCACCAACAGCAAAGATACCGGGAACTTTCGTCTGCATATGATCATCTGTTGGAATCCAGCCATTTTCGTCTAAGATTGGGAGATTATGCAGGTTGTCAGTCATTGGATGATTACCCACGTAGATAAACACGCCAGAGGCTTCAATCGTACTGTCCTCACCAGTCTTATTATTGTTAACTTTAACACCAGTAACTTTTTGATCGTCACCCAAGATTTCAGTGACATTGCTATTCCAAACAAATTCCATTTTAGGGTTAGCAAAAGCACGTTCTTGAGTGATCTTTTGTGCACGTAATTGATCACGACGATGAATAACAGTAACTTTTGAAGCTAACTGGGTTAAATAAATTCCCTCTTCGATAGCAGAATCCCCACCGCCAACAACGATTAAATGCATGCCCTTAAAGAAGGCACCATCACATACCGCACAATAGGAAACGCCGCGGCCGCTGTAGGTATCCTCGCCAGTCACACCGAGTTTCTTATATTCAGAACCGGTTCCGAGCACAACTGCCTTCGTTGTAAATTCGTCGGTATCCGTCTTTACAACTTTAACATCCCCATGATCTTCGATTGACTGAACACTCCCGTAGGCATATTCCGCTCCAAATTGAATTGAACTATCATACATGTCTTTAGCCAAATCTGGTCCTAAGATGGATTTGAAACCAGTATAGTTTTCAATTGCTGCAGTATTATTCATCTGACCGCCATAAATTCCGCGATCTAACATTAGAACGGATAAATTAGCACGTGAAGCGTACAAAGCGGTTGTCATTCCGGCAGGACCCGCACCAATTACAATAACGTCATATTCTTTTGCCAAGTACTTTCCCCTTCTCTCAATTGATAATGATAATAATATACTATCTTCTTATCAAAATGTCTAACATTTTGCTTACAATTAGTTAGTCCGTTTCTCCTTGCGATAACGAAACTGGCAATTCCAGAGAATTCCGGTAATTGCCAGTTTCTATTCAGACCTATTTTGATTTCTTAATTATTTTGATTTTTTGCTAACTTTATCTTCTGCAGTTAGTTTAGCACCTAACTGCTTGATGTATTCGCGTAAATCATCTTTTACTTCGGGATGCTTCAAACCATATTGAATGTTCGTCTTTAAGAAACCAAACTTATTTCCAACATCATACCGGTCGCCCGAAAATACGTGAGCAAATACCCGTTGTGTTTTATTAAGCTCGTTGATAGCATCTGTAAGTTGAACTTCGTTGCCTTTACCAGGTTTTTGATTTTCCAAAATATCAAAAATTTCTGGTGTCAACAAATAGCGACCAATGATGGCATAGTCACTTGGTGCTTCTTCAGGGCTTGGCTTTTCAACAAAGCTTTCAACGTTAAATAAATCAGGTTTAATTTTAGCTTGAGGTTTAATCACACCATACTTTGAAACTTCTTTATGAGGGACCTGCATAACCGCCAAAGTTGAAGCATGTGTTTCCTCGTAAGAATTCATGAGTTGCTTAGTTAATGGGACCTTATCTTCCATCAAATCATCACCAAGCATAACCACAAATGGTTCATCACCCACAAAATCCTTCGCCATTAATACGGCGTCACCTAATCCACGAGGATGTGACTGACGGATAAAGTACAAATTAATATCAGTCGTTTCTTCGACCAATTTTAAAAGATTATCCTTGTGCTTGGCTTTCAAATTGCTTTCCAATTCCGGAACAGAATCAAAATGATCTTCGATAGCACGTTTACCCTTACCAGTGACAATCAAAATGTCTTCAATTCCAGCTTTACGGGCCTCTTCAACAATAAATTGAATGGTTGGTTTGTCCACAATTGGCAACATTTCTTTAGGTGAAGCCTTAGTAGCTGGTAAAAAACGAGTTCCTAATCCAGCAGCTGGAATGATTGCTTTTCTAACTCTATCTGACATAAATAACTCCCCTTTATTTAAAATCTACTTACTCAATTTCGGGTTTGCCTTCGCGATCCATCAATTCTTCGATGGCGGTCTTTACATCTTTACCATTATATAAAACATCATAGATGGCATTGGTGATTGGCATGTCAGTATGGTTTTGAGCCGCCAATTCATAAGCTGCTTGCGTTGAAGGAATTCCTTCAATAACCATGCCCATTGTATCAATAACTTCTTTTAAGGGCATTCCTTGACCTAATTCATTACCTGCACGCCAGTTACGTGAATGAACACTAGTGGCCGTCACAATCAAATCACCAACTCCAGATAAACCGATAAAAGTCAAAGGTTTTGCCCCTAAGGCAACTCCCAAACGGCTGATTTCTGCCAATCCACGAGTCATCAAAGCGGCTTTTGCATCATCACCATAGCCTAAGCCATGAAGGGCACCAGCACCTAAAGCAATAATATTCTTTAAGGCTGCTCCCGTTTCAACTCCAATGATGTCATCGTTCGTATAAACTCTGAAGTACTTATTCATAAATAATTTTTGAATTTTTTGTGCTGCTGTTTGATCTGTGCTTGCAGCTGTTACCAAAGTAATATCTTTTTTAGCAACTTCTTCAGCATGACTAGGACCAGACAAAACAACGATAGCTTGACGATTCTTTTCTGGAATTTCTTCTTCCAAAACTTGAGAAAGGCGTTTGTGCGTCCCCTGCTCTAATCCCTTGCTAGCATGAACGATAATTGGTTTGTTGCCAGTTTTTTCTAAAACTTCGACCATTTCGTTAGCTACCAAGCGCATCACTTTAGTAGGAACAACAAACAAGACGACTGCAACTCCATCGAGCGCTGCTTCTAGATCATCATAAGCAACTAACTTATCCGAATACTTAAATCCCGGAACATAGTGTTCATTAGTGTGCTTTTCGTTTAATTCCTTAACTTGTTCCGGTGCATTTGACCAAACACGAACATCGTTACCGTTCTCTGTTAACAGGTTGGCCAAAATACTACCCCATGAACCAGCACCTAATACCGCAATTTTCTCAGACATCAATATAACTCCTTATAATTAATCATTTCTTGTTCTACTTTTCCATTATCTAACAATCCCAGCGATTACTCAACTTTTCTGCGGATTTAATTCATTTCCATCTAAATACCAAGGATTATTTGTCAGCTTTTTCCTTCTAATAAACCAGAACGTCAGCCCACCGACAAACAAAATCACTGACAAGACCTGCGACACCCGAATCACATTTCCAATCATTAGACTATCAGTCCGCATCCCTTCAATAAAGAAGCGACCAAATGAATACCAAATCACATAACTAAGAAAAACTTCACCTTGCTTAAATAAATGTTTTCGATGGCGAAAACTCATCAACAGGATAAATCCCAAGATATCCCAGATTGATTCATACAAAAATGTTGGTTGACGATAGGCACCATTAATGAACATCTGTTGAACAATAAAATGGGGAATATGTAAATTTTGCAAAAACTGGAGGGACGTGATCCGTCCAAAAGCCTCTTGATTCATGAAGTTTCCCCAGCGACCAATTCCTTGAGCCATCAAAACTACGGGTCCTGCAACATCAAGCATGAGCCAAACTGGAATCCATTTGGATTTGCAGAAGAAATAAACAACCAAACCAGCTCCAATTAAAGATCCGTAGATGGCGATTCCCCCATCCCAGATAGCAATAATTTGACTTGGATGTTGGGAATAATAAGACCACTCAAAGGCTACATAATAGGCGCGAGCCGCTATTAAAGCGGCAGGTAACGCCCACAAAATCATATCGTAAATATCGTCGGGATCGATTTGTCTTTTCTTTCCTTCACGAACAGCCAAGAATGTTGCAATAACAACCGCACTGGCAATAATCACACCATACCAGTGAATCTCAAAAGGACCCAGTTTTAATGCAATTGGGTTTAGTGCCCCTAAAAATACCTTCACACCCATCATCTCCTGTTAGTTGTTCTTCGAATTATCTTTAATTAACTCGTTCAAATTCTCGTCAAAAACCTTAGTTGCATCGTAACCCATATTTTTGGCTCTAAAGTTCATCGCCGCTGACTCAATAATAACTGCCAAGTTACGTCCAGTACGAACAGGAATCGCGATCCTTGGAATTTCGACATCAAAGAATTTACGTGTTTGTTGTCCATTACCTAACCGGTCAAATTGCTTATCATCATCCCAGTTTTCAAGATGCACAATCAAGTTAATATCCGTTTCGGTCCGCACAGCACCCGCACCAAACAAGTTCATCACATCAATAATTCCAACTCCGCGGATTTCCAAAAGGTGACGTAAAATTTTAGGTGCTTCGCCCACCAGCGTTTGTTCATCTTGCTGATAAACATCTACACGATCGTCAGCAATCAGACGATGTCCACGTTTAACCAGTTCCAGTGCCGTTTCACTTTTACCAACCCCAGAGTCTCCAGTAATCAGAACACCAAGTCCATAAATATCAACCAGTTCCCCGTGAACAGATTGCCGTTCGGCCAGTTTACCTTCCAGATAATTGGTCATATTACTCAATAACCGCGAGGTAGGTAAGGCAGAACCCAAGACAGGTATATTTTTTTCCTTCGCAGCCGTCGTTAGCTCTTCTGGAATTGGTAACCCACGCGAAATAACAAATGCTGGTGTGTCATCATGGGCCATACGCTGATAAACATCAAGACGTTCCTCACTGGTCATACTGCCTTTTGCATAAGAGATCTCGGTACGCCCAAACAGTTGCACACGTTCATGTGGATAGAAATTAAAATACCCGGTTAACTCTAAACCGGGTCGTGAAATATCACTAACTGTAATATCCCGTTTTGTTAAAAATTCTTTTCCGGAATAAACATCTAGTCTTGTTGATTTTACAAGATCTGCTACCTTCACACTATCTGCCAAAATAAAACCCCCTGTGATTTTATGACATGACGCACTATCGATTAATAAAATAATTCGAAATAATCGCATTTAAAATGGACATCAGCAGCGCAATCCACATAGTCATTCCAAACGATGAAAAATAGAAACTAGCTGATCCTACTAGAACCGAAGTTAATTGCAAGATAACCGCATTAATCACAATACTAAAAAGCCCGAGGGTCAATATTGTGATTGGTAAGGAAATCAACTGTAAGAATGGTTTGACTGATGCATTTAAAATAGCTAAAACTAAACTAGCACCAAGGGCAACCCCGACACTGGTGACCACAAAATTACCGCTATTTCGATAAAATCCTGCCAAAGCAATAAAAATAATTGCATCGGCAACTACTCTTTGCCAAAACTTCATAAGGCACCCTCCTCCTATTTTTGATGTTTAGAAGTTGGATCGTCCTCTTCTTGCACATCTTTAATAACTTTTCGTTTTCGGGATTGTGATTTTTGTTGTGGTTGGTCAAAACCAGTAAAGAAGTTTTCTGTAAAACCGCTGGTACGTTGTTCTTGACTTTCTGGCATTAACCAAGCCAGTAAAGCATAGATTAAAATTCCTGGCCAAATATGCGAGATTAATGTCAAAATAACAAAGACGACCCGCACAATTGAAGGATCAATCGCAAAGAAATTTGCGATTCCACCTAGGACACCTGATACCATTCGACTATTTGATTTTGTAAATTTTCGTTTTGTATTTGATTTCATAAGTTATTCACCTCAAGTTGTTAATTAATTATATTCTACAGCTTGTGTAGCTAAATTGGCAAACTTAACCCCTAAAATAAAAAACTTGATAGATTCTTAAACTTTCATCTATCAAGTCTATCATTCATTTTTCTTCTGGATGATGATCTGGGGTTAATTCTGCAAGATGACCCGTTTCATTGTAAACCACCCATTCCGCAATATTCCCAATATGATCACCAATGCGTTCTAAATAACTAGCAACCATCAAGTAACTTGCACTTCCTGTGATCACTTTTGAATCCTGTTTCATCATTTTAATTGTTTTTTCACGAACTTCCGCATAGTCCTCGTCAATTTTTTGATTTGCGCTCGCAATCTTTTTAGCACCCATCTCATCTTCTTTGACATAGGCATCCAAAACTTCCTCTAACATCGAACGCACATTATTGGTCATTTCGCCAATTTCGTTTTCAATTTCCTCAATCCGGTGTTCACCTTTTAACTGAATGGATTCTCTAGCGATCCCTACCGCATGATCACCAATGCGTTCCAAATCAGAACTCGCCTTTAAAACAATGATAATCCGCCGAAAATCTGTTGCCACTGGCTGTTGTAATGCAATCAACATTAAGGCTTGGTCTTCCAATTTGATCTCTTCCTCATTAATTTGTTCATCATGGTCAATAACCTGTTGCGCAAGTAATTTGTCATGATCAATAAATGATTTTGAAGCCCGATAAATGGCCTCACTAACATTAATTCCCATTTCAGTAAATTTTCCATGCAATTTTTTGAGTTCATCTTCAAAAATTCCGCGCATCTTCATAACCTCCGTCTAGCCAAATTTTCCATTCAAATAATCACTGGTTGCTTCTTGCTTTGGTGCCATAAATAATTGTTTGGTCGAACCCGTTTCCACTAATTTTCCATCAAGGAAAAATGCCGTTCGATCTGAAATTCGTGAAGCCTGTTGCATATTGTGCGTCACAATGGCAACGGTAAATTTGTCCTGAATGTCCAACAATAATTCTTCAATTTTTCCTGCTGAAACGGGATCTAACGCACTGGTGGGCTCATCCATCAAAATAATTTCTGGCTGAACTGCTAAAACACGGGCAATACAAATCCGTTGCTGCTGGCCACCTGAAAAAGATAAGGCATTATCGGTTAAATTATCCTTAACTTCCTCCCAAACAGCTGCTTGTTTCAAACTCGTTTCGACCCGTTCCTGAATTAACTTATGATCCTTTATGCCAGCTAATCGTAGGCCAAATGCCACATTGTCAAAAACAGAGAACGGGAATGGGTTGGGTTGTTGAAATACCATTCCAACTTTTTTACGTAACGCCACCACATCGGTCTGAGGACTGTAAATATCTTTACCATCTAATTTTAAACTACCAGTAATAGTTACGCCACTTACAAGATCATTCATTCGATTTAAACATCTCAGAAAAGTCGATTTGCCACTTCCAGAAGGACCAATTAAAGCTGTAATTTGATTTTTAGGAAAATCTAAGTCAATTCCGTGCAGCGCTTCATGATCTCCATAATATAGCCGCACATTGCGAGTTGTAATTATATTTGCCATGTTTTTCTCCTTCTACAAAGTTCCGGTTAACCAAAATTCCCAGAAATATAATCCTCAGTTGCTTGAATATGAGGTTTGGTAAAAATGCGTTCTGTACGATCAAACTCAAGAACATGTCCCATGTGGAAAAAAGCCGTATAATCACTAGTACGCGAAGCCTGTTGCATACTGTGTGTCACCATAATAATCATGTACTGATTTTTTAGTTCGAACAAAGCCTGCTCAAGTTTTCCCGTTGAAATCGGATCAAGAGCGCTGGCCGGCTCGTCCAGCAACAACACATCCGGGTTCATAGCTAATGCTCGAGCAATACACAGGCGTTGCTGTTGGCCACCTGAAAGAGCCAAGGCACTACGATTCAAATCATCCTTAACTTCCTCCCATAAAGCTGCTTGCCGTAAACTTTTTTCCACCCGTTCTTTTAGCTCAACCTTTGATTTAATTCCCGCCTTTTGCAACGGATAGGCAATGTTTTTAAAGATGGATTTTGCAAACGGATTGGGTCGTTGAAAAACCATTCCCACATGTTTGCGCATTTCATAAACATTGATTTCTGGTGCATTGATATCAATTCCTTGATACACAATTTTGCCCTTTACCGTCGCAATATCATCGTTCATTCGGTTTAAGCAGCGTAAAAAAGTTGATTTTCCCGAACCCGAAGCCCCGATCATTGCTGTAATTGCATTTTTAGGAAACTGTAAATTGCCATCATACATGGCATGATAATCACCATAAAAAACCTGTAAATCCTCGGTTGACAACCCAATGGTGGTTTTATTTGGATCAAATTTGTGAATATAATTTTCTGTTAGTGAATATTTTTTCAATTAAACCACCTCATTTATTTGGACGCCGTGATTTTTCGATAAATTCGATTGCCTAGCCAGCGCGCCGAAAAATTAAAGAGGAGCACAACCACAATTAAAACGGCGGATGCCCCGGCCGATACTGCGCTTGCATCTGGCATAATTCCCTCTGAATTAATTTTCCAAATGTGAACTGCAAGTGTTTCGGCAGGACGCATTGGATTCAAAGGACTAGTTGGACTGAAAGGATTCCAGTTGGCAAAATTTAAAATTGGGGCACTTTGACCTGCTGTGTAAATTAACGCGGCCGCTTCACCAAAAATTCGACCCGCACTTAAAATTACGGCCGTCAAAATTCCCGGCAATGCTTCAGGAAAAATTACCCCTAATACTGTTTGCCATCGTGAAAATCCTAACGCCAACCCAGCTTCTCGTTGTAGTTTTGGGACAGCAGTTAAGGAGTTTTCAATGCTCCGGGTTAGAAGCGGCAGGTTGAAAAACGTCAATGCAATCGCCCCCGACAAGATTGAAAAACCTAGCTTAAATTCAACCACAAACAATAAAAATCCGAACAACCCGACAACCACTGAAGGTAAGGAACTAAGAACTTCAATTGCTACGCGAATGGTATTTGTCACCCAATTTTTAGGTGCATATTCAAATAAGTAAATACCCGCCCCAAGTGCAATTGGGAATGAAATTACAAGCGTCAGAACCAACAAATAAAATGAATTAAATAGTTGATCACCAATTCCGCCACCCTTTAAAAAAGCTTGGGAAGGTGAAGTTAAAAAATGCCATGAGATATGCGGTAATCCGGTTACCAAAATATATCCAATTAATGACAATAAAATTAACACCACAACACCAACTAAGAGGCTGATAACGGCTGTGGCCAGTTTATCAATTCTTTTTGCATTCATTATTTCGTTAACCTCCCTTTGCTTCCGATCACACGTACCAGCAGATTAAATGCTAGCGACATCAATAACAAGATTAAGGCAAGCGACCACAACGCATTGTTAGGCAGTGTGCCCATAACCGTGTTACCAATGCCTGTTGTCAAGACACTGGTTAACGTTGAAGCAGGTGAGATCAAATCGTGTGGCAACAATGAAGCATTTCCGATGACCATTTGGACGGCTAAAGCTTCACCAAATGCTCTAGCCATTCCAAAAATTATGGCCGTCAACAATCCGGGTACTGAAGCTCGCAAAATAACTTTATATATGGATTGCCAACGCGTAGCCCCTAGTGCCAAGGCTGCTTCACGATAAAAACCGGGCACCGATCGTAAACTGTCGACGTACATGGAGGTGATTGTAGGTAACACCATGACAAACAAAACGAGTGTCCCAGATAAAATTCCAAATCCAGTTCCTCCGCCCAAGGCACGAACAACTGGAACCACAATCGTTAATCCTACAAATCCATAAACAACAGAGGGAATTCCTACCAATAGTTCAATAACTGGTTGGAGAACTTTTTGTCCTCTCTTTGGCGCAATCTCGGTCATAAACAATGCCATGGAGACCGCAAACGGCGTGGCTAAAATAGCTGATAAAACAGTCACAGAAAAGGAACCTACGATCATTGGTAAAGCACCCACTTCTGGTGTGCCATCCTTGCCAACTTGACTAGGATTCCAATTCTGATGACTTAAAAAGTCCCACAAGGAAACATGATCTTTAAAAAAGGTCGCTAACCCTCTGGAAGCTACCATATAGAAAATGGAAACAACAAGTAGCCCAATCAAAAAAGTACATAAAAAGGCAACTAGCTTTCCGATTCGATCTTGTCGGGTTGCTTTAGAAGAACTTGTTAATTGTCGTTTGATCTTATCCAAACTTTTCACACTCCTTTCTATTTATGCCGAAGGTTCCCGTGATAATCTCGAGTAACCTTCATATCATGAATTGAAATATAACCTAGATCAGTAATTAGTGTTTTTTGATTTTTGGGTGATCTGACATAATTTAAAAACTGTTTGGTTTGCACATCAGGTTTTCCCTTGGTATACATGTGTTCATAAGACCAAATTGGCCATGCATTCGTCATGACGTTTGCTGCAATTGGCTGAACACCATTAAGGTTCAATGCCTTTACTTGGTCATTGACATATGAAAATGACGTGTAGCTGATAGCTCCAGGAGTGGCCGCTACAATTTTTTGGACGGTGCCGTTAGAATCTTGTTCCTGGGAGCGCAATGCTGTTTTACCAGCAAGAACAATTGCTTCAAAGGTGTTTCGAATGCCGCTTCCTTGAGATCGATTAATTACTGTTATTTTTTGCTTTTTACCGCCAACTTGTTGCCAATTCGTAATTTTACCTGTGAAGATTTGACGAAGTTGCTTAGCGGTTAAATTTTTTACTGTGACTTTTTTATTAACAATGGGCGTAATTCCCACCACAGCCACTTTATGATCGACTAATTTTGCAGCTTTGATTCCTTCTTGATCTTCTGCAAAAACATCTGAGTTGCCAATTGTGACGGCTCCAGACTGGACTTGACTCAAACCAGTCCCCGAACCTCCGCCTTGAACGGTAATCGCCACATTCGAATTTACGAGTTGATAGTTACTAGCAGCTCGTTCAACCAGTGGCTGTAAGGCTGTTGACCCCACAATTGTGATTGCGTGTCCCTTCTTAGTCCCACACCCGACTAATCCAACGGCTAATATTCCAACCGCAAGAATTACCCCTATAATTCGCTTCATTTATTCCATCTCCTCTCGACGTTACATCTTGAGTTTATCTACTGTGTGTTTAGCTATCATGTTGTTCATGTAAAGGTTGTGTAAAGATTAAAACGCAAAAAAGGCACTAAATCACGAACCTTGTCATGATTTAGTGCCTGTATATTAGTAATGTTTTTATATTTCTGTATTTGGATGCCAAGTTTTAGGAAAGGTTAAAATAAATTTAGAACCCTTACCCACTTCAGAATTGAGGCGAATTTCGCCACCTAGGTTTTTGACACTTTCAGCTACAATTGGCAGTCCTAAACCAGTACCACTGATTAATTCACCTGATTTATTGGAACTGACTCGATAAAAACGTTCAAAAACTTTATGTTGTTCATCAGCTGCGATCCCAATTCCGTCATCTTCTACAATTAGTTGCCAGCGATTATTAGTCTCTGCATAGGATAACGTAACTTGTCCATGAGGGTGATTATAGCGAATACCATTGGCCACCAAATTTTTAATGATTTGGCCTAACTGTTGAGAATCAGTTTGAACTGTCACATCCTTAGGAATCTTATTGGAGACCGTGACCTGGTGTAGCTGAATCCCACGATGCAAAAGATCAATTTCTTCCTGTCCTAAAGCGGCTAACTCACAATCCGAAATTTGTAATGACTGTTCATCATCTGATTGCGTCCTTGAAATTGATAAAATATCATCAGCCAATCGAACTAATTTTCGACTTTCTTTTTGAATAATACTTAAAAATTCATCCAATTTGTCTGGATCATTCTTCGCACCATTCATCAGAGTTTCTGCAAATCCAGAAATGGCGGTTATTGGCGTCCTTAGCTCATGACTAGCATTGCTGACAAAATTCAACTGCATTTGTTCCACAGTCCAAGCCTCAGTAATATCATACAATAACACAATCACCTCAAAACGATGGTGAACTTGTTTATTATAAACAACGGTTGCCTCAACCACTTTTTCACTAGGTTCTCGTTTCAAGTGAAGGATCCGGTGATGACTGCGTTTCGTCTCAAAAGTTCGTTCAATCAATGCCTGAAGTTCTCTTTGTTTGATATCCATTGTATAAGGGTGCGGATCCGATTTAATTTGCAACTGCAATAAATCTACCGTAGCCGGGTTCGCCAATTGGACTTCACGATGCCGATTAATTACCAACACACCCACCGGTAAATTGTTCACAATGGCTTTTAGTTCATTACCTTGATTCGTCAGATTATGGATTTGATGGCGATCATGGGATTCAATTTTGTTGACGGTCATCGTGAGTTCATAAAACGGATCATCTTTTGGTAACACAATTTGGCTAGCTTTTTCACCATTCAAAACTTCTTGCAGTTTTTCGTTTAAAGCGTCTTGACGCATTTGCGACTGGCGCAAATTACTCCAATAAACAACTACTTCAATAGCAGTCACAAAAATTGTAATAGCAAACAGTAAGATATAGTTAATTTCTTTTGTACTAAAACTATGCTGCCCCTTTTGAACTGCTCTTAACACTAAAAAAGCCATCAACAGGTTCCCGACAAAACTAGTCAGAAAAAAACGCAACGTTCTATTCAGCAGTCTTTTTTGTATTGAATTCATATCCAAAGCCTCTCACTGTTAAAATTAATTTTGCATTTTTGGGATCATCTTCAATTTTGTCGCGTAAATGACTAATGTGAATATCCACCATCCGCGTCTGGCCTGCATAATCGTAACCCCAAACGGCATTTAATATCCGTTCGCGACTTAAAACCCGATCCGCATGATCCCATAAATAAACCAGCAATTTGTATTCATTAGGTGTTAAGGCTACTTTTTGGTGGTTTTTTTGGACTTCATAACGGTCTAAATTTAACGAAAGATTACCTAAATACCGAATTTCTTGACTGGTCTCAATCGGCGCAACCTTTTTTTGACCATTTTCCGTTCGGCGTAAAATTGCTTTAATTCTTGCCACTAGTTCTCGAGGACTAAATGGTTTTGTCAGATAATCATCCGCACCAATTTCAAAACCAATTATTTTATCTAGTTCGTTATTTTTAGCTGTCAAAATAATAATTGGTGTTTCTTCTTGAGTTCCTCGGATGCGTCGAATTGCCTCTAAGCCATCAATTCCTGGCAACATTAAATCCATCACAATCAAATCAGCTTGCTTGGTTCTTAGCCAAGCCAAAGCTTGTAAACCGGATCCGACGCTTTCAACTTGAAAGCCAGCCTCGTTCAAGTTATACGTAAGTAACGTAACAATTGAAGGCTCATCATCGACAATTAAGATCTTTTTATTCATCAAACCCGCCTCCACTTGTTTGCCTGACATTACTTTGGATTTGCCTGTTGTAGTTTCCATTGAAGATAGGCATCGATGAACCCATCTAGATCCCCATCCATCACGCCGGAAACATTGGCTGTTTCGTAGTTAGTCCGATGATCTTTAACCATGGAATACGGGTGAAAAACGTACGACCGAATTTGTGATCCCCAACCAATTTCTAGTTGTTTACCTTCAATAGCAGCTTTCTGCTCTGCTTTTTTCTGTTCTTCACGTTCATACAATTTAGCACGCAACATAGCCATCGCTGTTTGTCGATTTTGCAATTGTGAACGTTGGGCTTGACTAGCCACCACAATACCGGTCGGTAAATGCGTAATCCGTACGGCTGAGGAAGTTTTGTTAACATGTTGCCCACCAGCACCACTTGAACGATAAACATCAACTCGCAAGTCATCCGGTTTTATATCAACTTCGACAGAATCATCCAGTTCTGGCATAACATCCACGGATGCAAATGAAGTGTGCCGTCTACCCGCCGCATCGAAGGGAGAAATTCGTACGAGCCGGTGCACACCCTTTTCAGATCGTAAATAACCATAAGCATTATGGCCAGCAATGACCACACTCACACTGTTCAGTCCGGCAACGTCACCAGCCTGATAATCTTCAATTGAAACAGTAAAATTGTGTTGTTCTGCCCATCTTGTGTACATTCTTAAAAGCATTGATCCCCAGTCTTGAGATTCTGTTCCCCCGGCTCCGGGGTGAATTTCAAGAATAGCGTTATTAGCATCATACTTACCATTTAAAAGAAGGCCCAGTCGATATTCCCTTAAAGCTTTTTGTGTACTCGTAAATGAATTCTCAAATTCTGCTTGCATGTCAGGATCGGCTTCAAGTTCAAGAAGTTCTTCAGTTACTTCTAAGTTTTCTACTTGTGATTGAAGATCATGAAACTGATCATATTTTTGCTTTAAGATATTCGTTTCGTCAATTAACTTCTGTGCTTTTGCTTGATCATTCCAAAAATTGGGTTCTCCCATCTTGGCCTCATTGATAGAAATACTTTCACTTAGTTTATCGAAGTCAAAGCGACCCCCTAAAGTCAGCGACTTCTTGTTTCATTTGATTAATTTGCTTTTTTGTTTCACTTAATTCCATTTTTTTAGCTCCTTAAATTTAACCTTAAAAAAAGATTGGCCAAAACATAGTGTTTTGATGCCAACCTTTCTTTCTGAACCAAATTATCGTTGGATATTTTGACGAATCTCTGACTTCAAGAACAGACGAGTTGCATCATATTCAATATCTGAAACCATTTCTTCAAACATACGATAACCATCAGATTGATATTCAACTAATGGGTTTAATTGACCATAACCACGTAAACCAATTGATTGACGGAGTTGGTCCATTGCATCAATATGCTCAGTCCAATGGGCATCAACAACACGCAAAATAACAACCTTTTCAAACTCCAACATTTGTGCTGGATCATAGAGCTGCTTTTCTTTTTGAGCATAGATTTCCTTTGCTCTGTCCAATAAGTATCCCTTAATTTCCTCTGATGTTTTACCTGCAAAATCGCTAAGCCCAATACTATCTTCATTAACCATATTCGATTTAGCAAAATCTAAAATAGTTTCTAGATCCCACTTCTTCTTGTCAGGTCCTTGGGTGTGCACATCCACAACTTGGTTGACAGTCCGCTCAATCATTGGCACCATGACATTCTTCAAAGAAGTTTTTGCCATGATAACACGCTGACGTTCGCCATAAATAACCTCACGTTGCGCACGCATCACATCATCGTACTGTAAAACATTCTTACGAGAATCGTAGTTATTACCTTCGACTCGTTTCTGGGCAGACTCAACTTGTTTGGTAATCATGCGACTTTGAATCACCGCATCATCATCAGAAACTTTAAGTCGTTGCAATAAATTCTTAATTCGTTCGGAACCAAAACGAATCATCAAATCATCTTCAAGTGATAAATAGAATTGAGACATACCTGGATCACCTTGACGACCTGAACGGCCACGAAGCTGATTATCAATTCGTCGTGACTCATGACGCTCAGTACCAATTACGGCCAGTCCACCTAATTCCTTAACCCCAGGGCCTAACTTGATATCAGTTCCTCGACCAGCCATATTAGTTGCAATCGTTACAGCACCTTTTTGACCGGCATTCATAATGATCTCAGCTTCCTTGGCATGGTTCTTTGCATTCAAAACAACATGTGGAATTTTTTCTTCATCCAACAAATGTGACAAATGTTCAGAAGTTTCAACCGCCACAGTACCTATCAACATTGGTTGTCCTTTGGCATGCAACTGCTTGATCTCATTTACAACAGCATTAAATTTACTTTCCAAGGTTGGATAAAGAAGATCAGGACGATCATCTCTGATCATTGGACGGTTAGTTGGAATAGAGATAACTTCCATGTTATAAATTTCACGAAATTCTTCTTGTTCAGTTTTAGCAGTACCGGTCATCCCTGATAGTTTATGATACATACGGAACAAGTTTTGATAAGTGATATTGGCCATGGTCTTGGTTTCTTCTTGAATCTCAACGTTTTCCTTGGCTTCAATGGCTTGATGCAGCCCATCAGAGAATCGACGACCTTGCATAACTCGTCCTGTAAATTGATCAACAATTAAAGCTTCACCGTCTTGCACAACGTAATCTTTGTCTTTTAACATGATGTAATTAGCACGTAACGCTTGATCCAAATGATGAGTTAACGAAGCGTTATCCACATCATAAAGGTTTTCTAGATTGAAATACTTTTCAGCCTTTTCAATTCCATTATCAGTTAAAGAAATTGATTTTGATTCCCAATCGATCTTGTAATCTTTTTCAGCCGTCAATGTTTTTGCAAAGCGATCCGCACGACGATACATATGAGTACCATTTTCTGATTGTCCAGAAATAATCAATGGTGTTCGGGCTTCATCAATTAAAATGGAATCAACTTCATCAATGATCGCAAAATTCAATGGTCGTTGAACCATATCTTCTTGGTAAACAACCATGTTATCCCGTAAATAATCGAAACCAATTTCACTATTGGTTGAATACGTAATATCAGCCGCATAGGCAGCTCGTTTTTCTTCTGGTGATTTTTCTGCAATGTTTAAGCCCACGCTCAAACCGAGCCAGTTATATAACTCACCCATTTCAGTCGCGTCACGGCCAGATAAGTATTCATTAACTGTGACAACATGAACACCTTTACCAGCCAAAGCGTTCAGATAAACTGGCATTGTAGCAGTTAAGGTTTTTCCTTCACCAGTTTTCATTTCAGCAATATTACCTTCATGCAAGACAATACCACCCATGATTTGGACATGGAATGGGAAAAGACCAAGCACACGTTTGGCACCCTCACGAGCAACCGCAAAAGCTTCTGGTAAGATGTCATCTAAAGTCTCACCATTTTTTAAACGTGCTTTAAGTGCAGGTGTTTTTGCTTGTAGATCTGTATCAGATAATTGACTGTACTCATCTTTATATGCTTCAACTTTGTTAGCCAAACGGTCCAAACGTCTTTGGTCACGTTTATCACTTTCAACCCATTTTCTTAATACATTAGCCATTCAACAGTTCCCCTCTTAAATCTAAACTTTTTCATTTTTTAAATTACATATTTGTTATTCTAAAAACTTGTAGACCATATAACATTTTAACATTACTACGCCTATTTTTAAACAAAAGAGTTAAGAACCTCGCATTAACTATACAAAAAGAACTGAAAATCAAGAAATCAGATTTGAAATCACACTCAAATCGATCACTTTCTTTTCAGTTCACAGGTTATTTTATTTAACTAATCATCAGATTCAATCAAGCCATAACGGCCATCATTACGACGATAGACAATGTTAACAGCATCAGATTCAGCATCTTGATAGATAAAGAAATCATGTCCCAACATATCCATTTGTAAAACGGCCTCTTCGCTGTCCATTGGTTTTAGTGAAACACGTTTTGTTCTTACAATATCAAATTTTGATTCAGATGAATCTGTATCTTCATCATCGGCATCAAGATCTGCACCGGGAACTTCAACGCCTTTATATCCCTTTTCACGAGATTTACGATTAATTTTTGTTTTATATTTGCGGATCTGGCGCTCCAACTTATCAGTGACCAAATCAACACTTGCATACAGATCAGGTGATGTTTCTTCAGCTCTCAGTACCAAATATGGAAGTGGAATTGTAACTTCAACCTTGGCTGTCTTGTCTGGATGAACCTTTAGATTTACATGAGCCTTAGCATTCACACTAGAATCAAAATATTTTTCTAGTTTACTAATGCGTTTTTCCACATAATTTCTAATTGCTTCTGTCACTTCAATATTTTCGCCACGTACATTAAAATCAAGCATAAATCTTCTCTCCCTTCAGTAGCAAGCATTTGTGCTCGCCCAAACACGATATTGAAAGGACCACTCTTCTAATATCTTGCTTAATTCCATTATAAATGAAAACGCTATTATTAACAAATAAAAACGAAAAAAATTTATTATCGACATAACGTCACACTGTCAACTTTGCGACATCCCGCCGCATACAGCGTTTCGGCAGCATGTCGAAGCGTTCGTCCTGTGGTATAAACGTCGTCGAGTAACAAAATACTTTTATTTTTAATCTGTTCCGGACATTCTACATCAATTTGAAAATGATTACTAGTTTTCAAGCGTTCTCGTCGTTTCTTTTGTGACTGTCTTTTTTCCTTCTTTTGACGATCCATCACAAGAAGGTCCGTTGTGGAGAGCTCTGTAAGTAATCCAGTCACTTGATTAAACCCACGCGTTTGCCAGGTTTGGCGATCTATCGGTAAAGCCACTAAAAAGTCCACCTCTGTCTGCATGCCAATAAAATGAGAAAAAGTGACATCAAAAACGTGCCGTAATTGATAATTACCTTGGAATTTATAATCGTGCATATACGTTTTCATTGCTTCATCATATTGAAATAATGCTCGATTTGAAAAATCATAAGTTGTTTTAGCTTGCCATTTTAGACAATCTTGGCATAATTTTCGAGAATTTTGCTGCCGACCACACCCTTCACAGCTCATCTCCCGATCAATTTTATGAAAGGCCACTAAGCAATCTGAACAAGTTGTTGTAACCCTTTTCTTTTGGGGTAACATCAGAAAACCTAGCGGCCATGATTCACGTATTTGGCGATGACACAGCAGACAGTCCATTTTCTTCCTCCTTTGCCTTGTGGTTAACAAACTTTATTTGTTGAATGGCTTTTTTCACAGACCGAGATAGTCCCGCACAAATAAACAAAACGTTACCTGTGGGGCGTTTCGGACTCCGACCCACCCGACCAGCTATTTGAACCAAAGCAGCTGAAGAAAAAGTATCATCATCTGCACCAAGCACACAAACATCAATTTCCGGGAAAGTCACCCCGCGTTCTAAAATAGTCGTCGTAATAAGCCCATTAACTTCGTGATCACGCATCAATTGCACTTTTTCTAATCGTTGATCGTCTGCCGAAAAAACGGTTGTCACGTACAATTTGGGAAAAGCTTGATTGACTGCCTTTTGCACAAACTCTAGATGACTAATGTGCGGAACAAATAATAGAAATTGTCGCTTAGATTCTTCACACTGTTTAAGAAACTGTTTCACGGCACTTGGCAATTTCTTGTTTTGGATTTTACCATACCAGTTTAAGGCTAACTTTGTTTGAATTTCCGGCAGTGGAAAGCCATGAAAACGACGCGGTAAATAGCTAACTTGTAGTTGCTTTTGATGAACCTTTTTTAATAACTCATCACCAGGAGTAGCTGTTAAAAACAAACAGGAACCCGTTGTCTTCTTAGCTTGTGCTGTCGCAAATAACAGTTGCTTATTTTGCGCATAGGGAAATGCATCTACCTCATCAATAATCAAAACATCAAAAGCATGGTAAAATCTTAATAGTTGATGGGTTGTGGCAATTGTCAATTGTGTGTAGCGGTAGGGTTCAGTTTGCCGCCCATGCAAAAGCGTAATCTCTACATGTTGAAAAGCGGCTTGCAGCCGTGGGAAAAGTTCTAAGCAAACATCTACTCGTGGCGATGCCAAACAAACTCTTTTACCATCCTTAAGTGCTTCATTGATTCCCGGGAAAAGCATTTCCGTTTTTCCGGCTCCAGTGACCGCCCAAAGCAAATGATCTCGACCTTGTTGAAACGAGTGAATAACTTCTTTTGAACAGCGTTTTTGACTGGTTGTTAATTGCCCTTGCCACGTTAAGTAGTGATCCAACTTTTTGAAATGATTGGGTTCCACTAAAGTGAAGAAATTATCTAAAGTAGTTACCCGCCCTAATTGAATACAGGCGGGACAATAAAATTCTTCATGTGGTAGCGCAACTTGCGCTTTAACTAACCAAGTATTGCATCGTAGGCAACGCACTCGTTTTTCTGATACAAGCATGGTTGGCATTTTTCTTAGTTTAAACGTCGTATTTTTCTCTGCTCGTGACATGAGTACTAAACGACCATAAAAATCAGATTTTTCCATTTTTCATCCCCAGTTAATAACATACGTAAAAGAAAGGTGATATTTTTTATGACAAGTAATTTTATTACAATTTCAAAAAACGGCTCTCATGAACTTGAGATAAAAAAATCACGCTTCATTGCTACGGGATTTCGCATTCAAACCGAACCAGACGTCAACCAGTTTCTCACTCAAATCAAAACAACCCATCACAAGGCTAATCACCATTGCTTTGCTTACATGCTTGGCAATGATAATCATATTCAACGGGCAAGTGACGACGGGGAGCCTTCAGGGACAGCAGGGGTTCCAATTTTAGAAGTCCTTCAAAAAAATGAGGTGCACAACGTTTTAGTCGTCGTTACCAGATACTTTGGTGGTATTAAATTAGGTGCTGGTGGTTTGATCCGAGCATACAGTAATTCAACCTCGCAATTATTAGATGAAATCGGGTTAGTTGAACGTATTGAACAAACCGATTTGCTTCTTACCATTGATTATTCACAGTTTGATCCACTCACACACTGGTTAAGCGTTCATAAACTAATGATTCAGGATACACAATACACTGAAAAGGTCCAAGTTACGGTTCCTGTAGCGACACCACAAGTTGAAAATTTTGAAAAAAAGCTCACCGATTTTTTCAATGGTCGCATTTCATTTCAATCTCAAGCCAACCAATTTAATGAAATTCCTTTAGATAATAAGCATTAAAAAATCTGCCCAAATATGAATCGGACAGATTTTTTAATGCTTATCTTTTTGATGAGACTCAGAACTAGCCTTTTTTTCTTTTTCTTGCTTTTGTGCTTCTCTAATCTTTGCAACTCGCTGCTTTTCTTCTCGCTCAGTTTCGAGTTGATTACTGGCTTCTTTAGACGTATTCGAAGTCACAATCTTTTGAATCCAGTTTAAAAGTGGCCGCCGATCCTGTCCCACAAGCCCGATTGCCTCCACAAACAGCTCCAGACCAATTAAAATTCCAATGGTGAGCAAAACAGAGCCCCAAATAGGAGAAATTGGATAAAGTAACGCAATAAATGAAAAAATAAGTGAAATACCATAGATCACAAAAACTGTTTGCCGATGCGTTAACCCCATTTGCATCAATCGATGGTGTAAATGACGTTTATCCGCATGTGAAATTGACTGTTTATTCAAAATTCGTCGTAGCATTGCAAAAACGGTATCCGTAATTGGCACACCTAAAATCATCACAGGAATAATGACAGATATAAACGTTGCATTTTTTAACCCTGACAATGAGAAAACGGATATCATAAATCCAATAAATAGAGCCCCAGTATCGCCCAAATAAATTCGCGCCGGAAAGAAATTATAAGGCAAAAAGCCAATTTCTGCTGCTACCAGTGTAAAAATCATCACAACTGTGTAAATATTTGGCGTCGGCAAGAAGAACAAACCTGTTACCCCAGTTGTAAATAGAGCAATAATCGAAACTCCGGTAGCCAAACCATCCAACCCATCAATTAAATTAATGGCATTCGTGATTGCTGCAATCCATAGATAAGTAATCGGAAAACTCAACCAGCCTAAACCAACCGTGCCTAAAAATGGTATCGTCAACGTGGTCATTCGTACATTTGCAAAAACAAAGACTTCTATTGCCGCAAGTGAAATCCCGATCATTTTTTGATAAGGTTTTAACACAAAAATATCATCAATCACACCAGTAATCACGATGATACATTCGCCGCCAAAGATGCCCCATAACTGTCGGGTTGGGATTTGCGCTCGCAACAAAAAGAAAGTTGCAAAATTAAAAGCCAAGAAAATTGCCAACCCACCCATCGTGGGCATGGGAATCTTGTTTACTCGTCTTGCAGAAGGCTCATCCACAGCGCCAACTTTAAAAGCGAGTCGTCTAACAAACGGTGTTAACACAGCAGATATAATTGCTGTAGCAAATAAACTTACAATAATTTCAAATCGCATGTTAGACCTCTTTTCTAGATATTATAACTATTATACAAACCCCACAAACGTAACACAAGTTCAATTCAAGATAACATGACTACTTTAAATCAAACAAAAGAAAGAGAAAAAATTCGGTTTGTTTCTGGGTATAGCCTAAACTAAGCGGAAAAATCTGGCCTTTCCAACATTTTAGAAATATAAAGAGGCCGCGCAAAAACATAATTTTTGCGCGGCCTCTTATTCACACACTTAAAATAATAAGCTTTTTACTCATTTAAATGGTAATGATACGTTGAAACAATGATATTTTCTCGTGAATTCAACGCTGCTCGTAATCGCAAACCAGTTTGGTTATGCAAAATATTTTGCCAAGGTCGACGGGGCACAAATTGTGGCACAAGCACAGTCGTGGTGTAGTTTCTTTCTGCCGCGCGACGTGCAATGACATCACAAAAACGTAATGTTGGATTAGCAATTGAACGATAGGATGAATGAATATCCACAAACCTAACATCCGGATACTCTGCCTTGAATTCAACCGCCGTTTTGTGCTCTTTTTTGGGATCCGCATCAAAGGAAACGTGCATGGCAATGACATAGTCCCCAATCGAACGGGCATAATTAATGGCTCCTGCTGTCACTCTCGTTACGTTGCTGACTAACACAATGACTGTTGATCCATCATAGTCATGCAGCTGAACTTTTCCTTTAGCCGCAATTCTGAGCTGCTTAGCCACTTTAACGTAGTGTTGATGAATTTTATAAAACAAACGTAAAAGAGCTGGCATAACAATTAGATATGGCCAAACATTGCCAAAATGTAAGAAGAACAAGCAGATAACCAGACCAAATGATAAAGCCGCACCAAGTAAATTAGCTGATGACTTTAATAACCAGTGTCCGGTTCGCTCACGGAACCAATGAATGATCATCCCTGATTGTGAAAGTGTAAATGGGACGAAAACTCCGACGGCATATAATGGAATTAAGAGACTAGTTTGACCATGGAAAATGATAATTAAAACAATCGCTCCGACCGCTAAAGAAATAATACCGTTTGAATAGCCTAAACGATCTCCCCGATCCATATAGGCATGGGGCATATATTTATCTTTGGCCAAATTGTAAGCCAACATCGGAAAGGCCGAAAATCCAGTATTTGCGGCCACAGCTAAAATCAAAGCTGTTGATAACTGCAATAAGTAGAATAATAAACCGTGACCAAACACGCTTTCCCCAATTTGAGAAAGGACAGTTTGATTAGCGTTTGGTAAAATTCCACCAGCATAACTTAGAAAGGTAATTCCGGCAAAGAAGACAGCCAAAATTAACGCCATAATAGCTAATGTGTTGGCCGCATTTTTTCTTCGTGGTCGCTTGAAGTTAGGAACCGCATTACTAATTGCTTCAACCCCAGTTAAGGATGAGGAACCTGATGACAATGCCTTTAAGAAAAGGACAACTGTCATCCCTGGTACGGCCGATCCAACACTGGCCGCAGCGTGGGCAACTACTCGTCCGGTAATAATATTGAAAAAGCCTACCCCAATCATAATTGTGATCATAATGATGAACAGGTATACCGGGAAAGTTAAAAACGAGGCTGAATCACGTAGGCCACGTAAATTAAGTGCCATAATTCCGATTACAATCAAAATTGCGATGGGCACCGCATAGGCATGCAAACTTGGAATTGCCGAAGTAATGGCTTCGGTTCCTGAAGTCACACTAACAGCAACGGTTAGCATGTAATCAACTAATAAAGATCCTCCAGCTACTAATCCAGCAGATTGTCCCCAGTTGGTGCTGGCCACAACATATGCCCCACCACCTGATGGATAGGCATTGATGATCTGCCGGTATGAAATCGTAATCGCGAATAGCAGAACCAACACAATTCCTGCAACCGGTAATGCATACCAAGTCGCTGCCGCCGAAAGAACCAACAAAACGGAAAGAATTTGTTCAGTTCCGTAAGCGATAGATGACAAAGCATCTGATGACAATAAAGCTAAGGCTCTAAACTTTGTTAATGATTGTCCACCCTCGTCCAAAGTCTTAAGCGGTTTTCCAATCAAGAGCCGTTTTAGATAACGCCACATTTTATAATGCTCCTCTACAAAAATAAAATTAACCCGAGCAAAAACTCGGGCAGTGCAAATCAAAAATAAGTTTACTACAAATGAACTTGTTATACTATATCAAGTTTTCATACTTTCATGAAATTAGCTTACGTAAAGCAAAACTAATTACCTCGCAGTCCATTCAAACACATCTCACAATGAAGTGCAACTTTAATATTCATTTCCATTTTTCAATTTAAGTTTACGTGTTTTTTGAGGATCTAAAGGTTGAAAGTATCAAAATTATTATATCAGTGTGTTGATCGCAAAGATTAGACTTAGTCTGAAAGCAAATGGGCTCAGTAGTGTCGTTTATCTTAGCGGGTTTCCTTAGATAAAGGCCGAGCTTGGGGACGTGGCTTGCGGCACCAAGTCGTGCCCACTA
>NZ_BJWE01000005.1 GCF_007990205.1 Pediococcus parvulus
GCTTTGGACAAAAAATTTAAAACAACCGAATAAATACCTCAATCCAAGAATTTCTTGCAAAAGAAGTTCTTGGATTCTTTGTGTCCATTAATTTTCTAATTAAGTGTAGTAGCAAAAAATAAAATTGTAACGAGTTTTCAAACAACAACTGCAACGGCTCCAAAAGATAGTTGCAACTCATCCTCTTGAGAAATGGATACAATGTTTCAATACACTCGCAACTAGTCGTCCGCTTTGATAACATCAGAACGACAATCAAAAAAATATTGAGTTTCCACTAGTTAGAAACCCGCTTCAACTGAAACTGATGACAGTTTTCACTTCTTTTTTGAATAATTTTGGGGATGGTCGTGGTAAACTAATTTCCAAAGGGGACGTTTTTCATGACAACTACAGACTCAAGACACTGGAAATTAAACGTCGGTTATTTTCTAGCGGCACAAAATTTTTTTCTGTTTGGTTCATCAGCAGTTTACTTTGCCATTCTTTGGTACATTGCCCTCCAAACTTCATCCGGAACTTGGATCATGCTTGCCACCATGGCCACTACGCTACCACAAATTCTAATTTCACTGTGGGCAGGCATCTGGTCAGATCAATATAGTCGTAAAAAATTGATTGTGGCATCTAGCGGACTAGTCACATTCTTAACTATTATTACGGCGTTAATTTACTTTTTTGTTTTTCGAAATTTATGGTTGTTGTTACTAATTGCCGCCATTCGTTCGCTGGGATCCGGGATTCAAACACCAGCGGGAAATGCCCTTCTACCAGAAATCACACCAAAAAAAGAGCTTTCACGGATTAACGGCTTGAATCAGTTTGTTAGCTCGGTGTTATTGCTAATCTCTCCAATTCTAAGCGGTGTTATCCTAGGAAAACTCGGAATTATTTTTGTTTTCGTGGTGGACCTTGTGACCGCCACTACTGGAATCGCCTTATTGTTATGCATTCATGTGAAGCAGCTTAAACAAGAAAAGCAAAATCAAGTTGCTGGGTTACCAGGTATCTGGGAAGGGTTAAAATACACGTTCTCTCATCAATACTTACGAAATTTTATGGTGTTTACCTTGATCGCGTTCGTACTGGTCTCGCCATCATCCCAGCTATCGACACTTTATGTGAAACGAACTTTTGGCTCTGCAGTTTGGCGATTGACGTTAAATGAGCTGCTATGGACCATGGGGGCCTTGCTTGGTAGCTTTTACATCACCATTCACAAACATTTACCCCATAAAATTCGGTTGATTGCGATTGGTTTTGCAGGATCTGGCATTAGTTTTGCTGTTATGGGACTGCCTGAACCATTTTGGACCTACCTACTTTTCATGTTTTTCTCAGGAATCTGCATGCCAGTTATTCAGGCAACTTCCAACATTTTGATTCAAGAAAATGTTTCGCCCACCAAAATGGGACGGGTTTTCTCAATTCTCCAAATTGTGTCAACCGGAGTCTACCCAATTGCCATGCTGTTTTATGGGCCTTTAGCCGATGTGGTGGCGATCCGTTACATTTTGATTGTCACCGGAATTTTATTAATTTTGGTTGCGGGACTCTTTTATAAACGGCTCCCTCAATTAACTGACAAGCTCAAAGATTTGCATTAATCTAGCCCAACACGATTAAAAATATAATCTACATTTTTTAGATGATACCTGTAATCAAAGGCATCATCTATTTCTTTTGGCGAAAGATGACTCTTAATCACCGGATCAGATTCAACCAACGGCTTAAACTGAATTTCTTCGTCCCATGCTTTAGCAGTTAATGGTTGAATGCGATCATAAGCAGCCTCTCGTGATAACCCAGCATCAATTAACTTTAACAGCACCCGTTGACTATAAATTAATCCAAAACTCCGATGCATGTTGGCTTTCATATGTTCTGGAAATACAGTGAGGTTACCAATAATGCTGTTCATCCGATGTAAAATGTAATCAACCAAGATGGTTGTATCAGGCAAAATAATTCGTTCTGCAGAAGAATGCGAAATGTCGCGTTCATGCCATAAATTGACGTCTTCGTACGCAGTTTGAACGTGACCTCTAATTACCCGAGCCAAGCCGGAAACGTTCTCAGAACCGATTGGATTACGTTTGTGAGGCATTGCAGAAGACCCTTTCTGTCCTGGCGCAAAATGTTCTTCCACTTCACGGACTTCTGATTTTTGTAACCCGCGAATTTCAGTGGCAAACTCTTCTACACTTGTGGCAATTAACGCAAGTGTCGCAATATATTCGGCATGTAAATCACGGGGTAAAATTTGAGTCGAAATTTCTTGTGCATTCAAACCTAACTCCTCACAAACAAATCCTTCAACTTCCGGTGGCACATTAGCAAAAGTCCCCACAGCACCACTAATTTTACCTGCTTCAACCCCTTTTGCAGCATGCTCAAATCGTTCAATATCTCGTTTGATTTCTGAATACCAGCGCGCCAATTTTAATCCAAAGGTCATGGGTTCTGCATGCACGCCATGGGTTCTTCCCATCATAACGGTATATTTGTATTTTTTGGCTTGTGATGCCAAAGTATCTTTAAAAGTTTCAAGGTCTTTACGAATAATCACATTGGCTTCTTTTAAACGATATCCCTGAGCGGTATCCACCACATCGGTACTCGTTAAACCATAATGTACCCACTTTTTCTCTTCACCTAAAGATTCCGAAACATCGCGGGTAAAGGCAATTACATCATGATGGGTCACAGTTTCAATTTCGGCAATTCGTTCTTCACTAAATTGGGCATTCTTTGTTATTTTTTCAACATCGGTCGCCGAGATCTTCCCTAATTTTCCCCAGGCTTTGACGGCCGCAATTTCAACTTTCAACCAAGATGCATATTGGTTGTGTAAACTCCATACATTACCCATTTCTTCACGTGTATATCTCTCTAACATTCGTATCCCTCACATTTTCGAGTTTAAAATAAGTGCTTTAAATATCCGTGTAATACTATAGCATACATATATCGGATATTCCACATACATTAAACTGATTGAGGTTTCTCACCTGCTATTTATCAGTGATAAACCGTACTTTAAAATATACATCATACATATAATTCGTGTTTTTCTTGCTTTTCGTCAAAAACCTTGTTACACTTATTTGGTTGTTTAAATTATATTATTCGGGGGTCATTAAATGTCATCAATCGTAGTTGTAGGTAGCCAATGGGGCGATGAAGGAAAAGGTAAAATAACAGATTTCTTAGGGAGTGACGCGGCTTTAACCGTTCGTTTCTCTGGTGGTGATAATGCCGGACATTCCATCGTCTTTAAAGGCAAAAAATTCGCATTACAACTTATTCCATCCGGAATCTTCAACCGTAATGGTTTGAGTGTGATTGGCAATGGCGTCGTTGTTAATCCTGAATCTTTACACAACGAATTGCATTATTTAGAAAGTAACGGTATCACAACTGATAATTTACGGATTTCAGATCGTGCTCAAGTTATTTTGCCTTACCACATTCGTTTAGATGAATTACAAGAACAGTCTAAAGCAGCTGGCAAAATCGGTACTACCCACAAGGGAATCGGTCCAGCATATATGGATAAAGCGGAACGAATCGGAATCCGAATTTGTGACTTGCTGGAACGCGATACTTTTGAAGAAAAACTCAGAACTAACCTTAAAAATAAAAACTTATTATTTACCAGATTATATGAAACAGAACCTTTAAAATTTGAAGATATTTTTGAATCTTTCTACCAATACGGTCAAGAAATCAAAGATCGTGTCACCGATACTTCGGTTTTAATTAATGAGGCCCTTGATAAGAACGAACATGTGCTATTCGAAGGCTCTCAGGGAGTTATGTTGGATTACGATCACGGGACTTATCCTTATGTCACCTCCTCAAATCCCACTGCCGGTGGTGCTGCTGTGGGGGCCGGTGTTGGTCCATGGCGCATTAACCAAGTTGTCGGGGCATGTAAGGCCTACACATCCCGCGTGGGTGATGGTCCTTTCCCAACTGAACAATTAAACGAAACCGGTGATTTCATTCGCGAAGCCGGTCATGAATACGGCACAGTTACTGGTCGTCCCCGGCGCATTGGCTGGTTAGACACTGTCGTTTTACGCCACGCAACGCGAGTAAGTGGCCTAACCAGTTTATGCTTAAACTGCTTGGATGTTTTAACTAACTTAAAAACGATTAAAATTTGTACAGCCTATCAGTTGGATGGTCAAACAATTTATCACTATCCCGCTTCTGAAAAGCAAATCGAAAAATGTGAACCAGTTTACGAAGAACTTCCTGGCTGGACAGAAGATATTACTAACTGTAAAACACTGGCTGAACTACCTGAAAATGCGCGTAATTACCTGAACCGCGTTTCAGAATTAGTTGGTATTCCCCTTTCTACATTTTCAGTAGGACCCGATCGCGAACAAACCAACGTTTTGACTGATATTTGGAATGCAAAATAACGTTTAGAATTTTAACTTTGAATAGGAGCGATAACCATGAGAGTTTTTGATTATGAAGACGTTCAACTTATCCCTAACAAATGTATTATTGAAAGCCGTTCTGAAGCGGGAACCACTGTAAAACTAGGAAAATACTCCTTTAAAATTCCAGTGGTTCCCGCAAATATGGCCACGGTCATCAACGAAGAGTTATCCGTTTGGCTGGCAAAAAATGGCTACTTTTATGTCATGCACCGTTTCGAACCGGAAACACGGTTGGCTTTTATCAATAAAATGCATGAGCAAAAATTAATCGCGTCTATTAGTGTGGGTGTGAAACAAGAGGAATTTGATTTCATTTCTCAACTGGCTGATCAAAATATCACACCAGAATTTATTACAATTGATATTGCCCACGGGCATGCCAATAGTGTGATTCGCATGATTCAACATATTAAGCACCTGCTTCCTGAGGCGTTCGTAATTGCGGGAAATGTCGGAACGCCAGAAGCCGTCCGTGAACTTGAAAACGCTGGTGCCGATGCAACCAAAGTTGGAATTGGTCCTGGAAAAGCTTGTATTACTAAGCTCAAAACCGGTTTCGGAACTGGTGGTTGGCAATTGGCTGCAATTCGTTGGTGTGCCAAAGCTGCCAGCAAGCCCATCATTGCTGATGGTGGCATTCGGACAAATGGTGACATTGCCAAGTCGATTCGATTTGGCGCTACCATGGTCATGATTGGCTCTTTGATGGCAGGCCACCAAGAATCTCCTGGCAACATGATTACCATCGATGGCAAAAACTATAAACAGTATTATGGTTCAGCTTCTGAAACGCAAAAAGGCCAACACAAAAACGTTGAAGGTCGTCAAATGTTGGTTCCTTATCGGGGTCACATTAAAGATACCCTTGAAGAAATTCATCAAGATTTACAGTCCTCAATTTCTTACGCTGGTGGCCGCTCATTGGATGCCATCCGCAAAGTAGATTATGTCATTTTACACGGAGTAAATGATTTTAACTAAAAAAATGGGGATAAAAAACAATAGTTTGCAACCCATATTTCAAATTAAAAGGGCAATTTCACCGAGTACTATCAGTGAAATTGCCCTTTTCTATCACTATTTTAAATTAATCACTTCGTTGCCAAACTCTTTTAGTAGCTTGAGTAGCATATCAACCTTTTTTTGGCCAAACTTAATGATCCAGCCCTCAAAAACTAAATGCACTTTTTGATCAATCAGTTTTTCCACTTCTGCACCACGCTGGGTCAGGTGAAGATACAACCTTCTTTGATCCTTTGGGTCCGGTGTTTGAGAAATATAGTTTAATTTCAATAAAGATTTAATTTGTCTAGAAACTGCGCTCCGAGTAACATTTCGTTCGGTCGCAATTCCCATCTGCGTCACATTTTCCTGGTAGCGAATATCCCGTAAAACCAAAAATTGTTCAAACGAGATCTCATATTCCTTTGTCGGTTCCGAAAGGACATACTCTAAAAATTTCAATGTAGTCATGTAAATTTCAATTGAACCTTCAAATAAAGCTTCATTCTCTTTTGCTGACACAGTTCCCCAACCTCCTCCAAAATTGTTAACTGTTTAAGTATAGCAAACAAAACTTCAAAAGGTTATGGATTTAGCGATCTTTCACTAATCCATAACTTTTTTCTTATTTCCAATATTTTTTAAAACGTTTACTCCAATTCTTGGTCGTATCTTCCATATTTCCAAAGCGCAATTCTTGGCTTGTCGCGTTAATAACGCCGCCAATCATAATCACTAAGCCGGAAAAATCTAGCCAAAACATCAACGCAATAAACGTTCCTAAAGTCTTATAACTGTTTACAGAATGAACAAAATAACGCAAATAGGCAGTAAAAAATTGAGAAACACCCATCAATCCAATGGTTGCCGCTGCGGCTCCCCAGATCACATATCTAAACTTAATGCGGGCGTTTGGAACAACATAATACAAAATCATCAAACTTAAAAAAATAACGATCAAAGCTGATGGCAGTTTTACGTTACCCACAATATGAAAAAGGCTATGCGGTAACTTCAGAATAGGCGTCAAATACGCAACAATTGTTTGTCCAAAACTAAAGAAAAACATCATCAAACTAATTAAAACCGCAAAGAAAATAGTAAACAAGAATGAAACGACGCGATTTATAATCGGATTTTGAAATTTTGCCACTCCATACGCTCGATTAATCGACCTTTGAAACGCGGCAACCGCCTGACTAGCAGACCACAACATCAAAATGGCACCAAAGGACATCAACTCGCCGTTTCCTTTTTCCAAAAAGTCTTTGACAATGGGCTGACTAATCTGATAAATCGTACTTGGGACAACCGTTTCAATGTATTCCAGCACTGTTGTCACGTCAATATGAAACAGTGGCAACAAGTTTCCTACAAAGATAATTGCCGGAAACATAGCAAGCAACGTATAGAAGGCAAGGACAATTGCATTATTTGCGGCATCTGCACGATTAAATCGCATCATAAAGCCTTGCCAATATGTTTTACATTTATGCCCAAACCTCTTCCAAGTCATGTTATATACCCCGTTTTTATTTAACTTTAATAGTATACAACAATTTACTAAGTTAACCCTTTTTTTCTGAATTTTTAATCAAAATTGAAAGCAATAATCCCACAACCTCTACAAGAAAGAAAGTAAAGAACACTGCCCGATATCCCATTTGAGTAGCAACTTCCACGTGACTGCCTTTGGTCAACTCACTTTGCGTAATCGCCGTTAATATAATGGTGGCAACCGCTACTCCCAACGAACCAAGTATTTGACGAACAGTTGTAATAACGGCCGTTCCATGAGCAATGAGACTGTCTGGCAAAGAGTTTGCCCCCAGTGTCATCGCGGGCATCATGACAAACGCATTGCCGCCTTCGATCAACATTGCCAAAATCACCATGCCAATCAAATTTAGCTCACTAGAGAATACAAACAAAATTCCCCAACCTATTGTAATCATGCTCATTCCTATTAACAGCACGCGTTTGAACCCGAATCGATCAGCCAACTTGCCAGTAACAGGATTTAGTAAACTTAAAAATACGGCCCCTGGTACAAGCGACATTCCGGATGCAAAAGGCGATAACTTAAGCACCTCTTGATAATAAAGCGGAAAAATAATTGTCGTCACAATTAAGGCAATGTAAGAAAAGCCCGTCAGTAACACGGCTAAATCATAATTAAACGTTTTAAGTACACGCAATTCGAGCATTGGCGTTTTGATGTGAAATTGACGAAACACAAAATAGGCTAACATCACTAAACTAACGGCAAGTAAACCAAACTGGTTCGTCCAGTTAACACCAGTTTTACCTAGTTGATTGATAACAAAAAGCAGTCCGATCAACCCTAACGAACTAAAAACCGAGATAAAATCTAACCGATCTAGTTTCAGTGACATGACATTTGCAATGAATTTAAATGACAAGAGAAAAACTAGCGTAATAATAATGGCAAAAATCACAAAAAGTCCTTGCCAGGTCGTAAATTTCAAAACAATTCCAGAAATGATTGGTCCTACAGCTAATGCCGATCCCATCACCAGCCCCACAATGCCCATTGTGACCCCTCGAGATTCTTCTGGTGTAATTGTCAACATGACACTCTGGTAAGCCGGAAATAAGATCCCAACGCCAATCGCTTCTAGGACTCGTCCAAACATCATGATCGGAAAATTAGGTGCAAATAAAATAACAATCGTTCCAACGTCAAACAACACTAACACGGCTTGAAATAGCCGTTTAAACGGTACATTACTTAATAGCCAGGGACTGATAGGCATCATGATACACATAACCAACATGAAGCCTGTCGTCAGCCACTGGATGGTTGGCGCGGTAACACCAAAATAGCGCATTAAAGTTGGGTAAGCCGTTGATAATGAAGATTGACTGATCGACATTGTAAAAGTGCCCGCCAATAAGATCCCCACAAACCAACTGCGAAGTTTTTTATCCCCTTTAAAAATTCCAAGCCGTTCTTCCATCAAACTCACTCCTCACTAACTTATGCCTAAGTTAGAATCATTTTAAATCGATTTAATTGTATTTCATATTTAGACTGGTGTAAACTGAATTCGAAAATTCTAAACGATTTTATTGCCTGCATAGAGTTGAAGTCATCTTAAAAAAGTGATTAAATTGATTTTACTTATTAATTGTGACTAACGAAATGGAAGAAGGTTTAGGTATGGCAAACGCAGAAGTGGATGAAGCTATTACAGATTTACAAAGTAAACGCATTCGAATTACCCCTCAGCGACGCACGATTTTGGCTTATTTAGTCACCCATCATAATCATCCAACTGTTGAAACCATTCACGAGGCCTTGGCACAAACCACGCCAAATATGAGTTTGGCAACGATCTACAACACATTAAAATTATTTGTCGACTTAGGAATTGTCATTGAACTGGCAAACGGCGAAGATGGCGTGCATTACGACTATTTCAATAAGCCGCATTACCACGTAATTTGCACAAACTGTGGTAAAATCACTGATGTTTTTTATCCTGACTTTCAAAAAGATGCGAGAAAGATGGAAAAACAAGCGACTCAACAAACAGGCTATCAAATTTCGGGTAATCGCTTCGAAATTTATGGATTGTGTCCTGAATGCCAAGCTAAATTAAAAAATAAGAATTCAAATAACCATCCAAACTCACTCTACTAAGTTTGGATGGTTTATTGTTTGGATAGCTTTTTTCCGCTGAGCTCTAGGACCGCTCGGCAAAATAAAAGGCAAATCCTAAGTACGACTCCCGCGGGATTGCGATCCCGCATATGTCGCACTTAGGATTTGCCTTTTACCATTTTGCCTCGCGCACTTTTACTCTTACCTTACCTGTGCCGCCGTCATTATCGCCACTTTATACACGTCTTCTTCACTTGCTCCTCGTGACAAATCCGACACCGGCGCATTCAATCCCTGCAAAATTGGCCCTATTGCCTCAAAATGTCCCAATCTCTGCGCAATCTTATACCCAATATTTCCTGATTGCAATTCTGGGAACACAAACACCGTTGCATGCCCCGCTACCTTTGAATCTGGTGCCTTACTTGCACCCACATCCGGCACAAACGCCGCATCAAACTGCAGCTCACCATCAATCTCCATCTCCGGTTCCTTCTCTTGTGCCAATTTAGTTGCTTCCTGCACCTTTGTGACCATATCGCCCTTTGCCGAACCCTTCGTTGAAAAACTCAACATAGCTACCTTAGGCTCAATATCAAAAATTTCAGCCGTATGCGCACTTTCCACCGCAATTTCTGCCAGTGTTGCCGCATCTGGATCAATATTAATCGCCGTATCCGCAAAAATATAACGTTCATTATTGCGCTGCATCACAAACGCACCACTAATTCGTTTTACACCAGGTTTTGTTTTAATAATTTGTAACGCCGGACGAACTGTATCTCCCGTTGGGTGCACAGCTCCAGAAACCATTGCATCTGCTTTGTGCAGATACACCAACATTGTGCCAAAATAATTCACATCAGTTAACATCTTCAGCACTTCTTCAATAGTGTTCTTTCCCTTACGCCGCTTTACTAAAGCATCCACCATTTCTTGCTTTTCTTCTTCCGAATAATTGTCCGGATTAATAATTTCAACATTTTTTAAATCAACATCATCTTTTGAAGCCTTTTCTACAATTTTCTTTGCATCGCCCAACAGAATTGGTTTGACCAACCCATCTTGTGCCAACCGCGCAGCCGCAGAGTAAATTCTGACATCGTCCCCCTCTGGAAATACAACCGTTCTATTTTGACCCTTAATCTTTGCCTTTAAACCGTCAAATAAATCCATGTTTGAAACTCCTTCCATAAAAGACAGAATTTTATATTTAATTATAGGTTATGCCTTAGTTTCTTTTTTAAATCGTTCAACTTCACGGGCGATCGCCAATTCTTCGTTCGTAGGCACAACTAACACCTTTGCCTTAGAATCCGAAGCACTAATATCTCGCAACTCACCTTGAACCTGGTTTTTTTCGTTATCAATTTTAAGTCCAAAATAATCCAACTCATCAACAATCATTTTTCGGACTAACATCCCATTCTCACCAATGCCTGCTGTGAAAACTAAAACATCAATTCCGTGCATTTCAGCAATGTAAGCCCCAATATACTTCACAATGTTATTCACAAAAATTTCAACGGCCAACTCAGCCCGACGACTCTTATGTCTAGCCTCCAAAACGTCGCGCATGTCAGAAGAGATTCCAGAAATACCTAACAATCCAGACTTGGTGTTTAATATTTCAATCATTTCAGAAAAGTCAGTAATCTTTAGTTTTTCCATCAAATAATTGACTAAAGAAACATCGATGTCTCCTGAACGGGTTGCCATTGTAATCCCAGAAACCGGGGTAAAGCCCATTGATGTATCATATGACTGGCCATTCAAAATAGCGTCAATTGAGGAACCGGCCCCTAAATGAAGGGTGATCATCTTCAAAGAACTTAATGGTTTGCCAAGTAGTTTGGCCGCATCCAAAGCAACTAATTGATGGCTCGTACCATGGGCACCATACTTACGCGCGCCATATTTTTCATAATATTCATAAGGAATACTGTACAAATAATTTTTTGCGGGTAATGTTTCATGAAAAGAAGTGTCAAACACCGCAACACTTGTGACGTTTGGCAGGACCTTTTGCACTGCCCGAATTCCAATCACATTGGCCGGATTGTGCAATGGGGCATACTCTGATAAACTCTCAATTTGCTTAATTACTTTTTCCGTAATCTCGACGGAGCCATTGAAAATTTCGCCACCCGCTACAACGCGATGACCAACGCCTGTAATTTCATCAAAACTTCGAATAATTTTCAGATCAATCAAAGCCTTTAGAACCATATGGATCGCAACTTCATGATCTTTAACTGGCTCTTCAAACCGCGTGTTTTCCTGATCGCCATAAATCATTGTAAATGTGGAGCCATCAATACCAATTCGATCCACCTTGCCACTTGCGAGAACTTTCTCGCTTGGCATCTCAAACAGTTTGAACTTAAGTGATGAACTTCCTGCATTAATTGCAATTGTTTTTTCCAAAGTTAACCCCCACTCACTTTTCTATGAATCCGATTCGATCTTTTTTTAATACTTTCACTCTACCGCGTTTGCCCTAAATTCTCAACGCTCATTTACATAAATTATACCTTATTGTTTTTAACATGAAAACCATATGCCTATTTGTTATTAGAAACTAAATATTTAAAAAAAGAGATTTATTCTATATAGCGTTAACTTGTATAGGATAAATCTCTTTGTGCCAATTAATTTGGTAGTTTATTTGTTTGTTAATTTGCTTGCAGCTGCTTCATCAAGAATAACAGTCACGTTGTCATGGTCTTGAAGCACACTTGCAGGTAAGTCTGAAGTGTTAGGGCCTTCGATCATTCCCTTAACAGCATCAGCCTTTTCTTCACCGTAAGCTTCCAACAAGATATGTTTTGATTTCATAATTGAAGCTAATCCCATTGATAAGGCTTCCTTAGGCACGTCTTCTTCATGTGCGAAGAAACGGGCATTGGCATCGATCGTTGATTGAGTTAATGAGACACGATGAGTGCCAATTTCAGGTGAAGTTCCTGGTTCGTTGAAACCAATATGACCATTGCGGCCAAGACCCAAGATTTGTAAATCAATTGGGTTGTCCTCAATTACTTTATCATAACGTTTTGCTTCAGCATCGATATCTTTAGCCAAACCATTTGGTAGGTAAGATTTCTTAAATGGCTTTTTGTTGAATAAATGTTCATGCATAAAGTAGTTGTAACTTTGGTCATTGTCAGCAGCTAACCCGATGTATTCATCCAAATTGATAGAAATGGAATCGCTGAAATCAAGATCACTAGCGATAATGTCATTGTAAGTTGTAATTGGTGTACTTCCGGTAGCTAAACCAAAAGTATGAGCACCATTTTTCTTAGCATCAGCAAAAATCTTGTAGCCTTCTTGTCCGCCTTCAACTTCATCTTTAACAATAATAATTTGCATAATCAAGCTCCTTTTTATTTTCTTTTTCGACTCCGATGAGATCTATAAGAATAAAAATCCCATTCACATTGGTATAGCCCAATTATATATTCTCCCTCTATAAATTGCAAGGGTATAGACCAAAAAATCAAAAATTATTTCTATAAATCACGATATCTAGAAATATTCCCTACTGAAATTAGACACCACCCTGAGAATTAAATTAGTTGCCGAATTTTATATTTATCGATATACTGAATTCGTAACAAATACAGGGGTGCTGGATCCAATCCGGCTGAGATAAAAACTAGTGGTTTTTGACCCTCGAACCTGATATGGATAATGCCAGCGCAGGAAGTTTAATCGTTTTGATGATCAAGTGACAGCTCACATTCCGTCATTTGATGACCAATTTTAAACATGCAATCAAAAGCTGGCGCGTTGTCGTTGGCTTTTTTATTTTGTTTCAAGAAAGGAAACTATCTTATGAATACAAGTGTTGCAATTCAAGTTTTACCAATGTTAGAGGACGACAAAAAAGTTGTGGCTGTTGTGGACAAAGCAATTGAGTACATTCAATCCACAGGCGTTTCATATGAAGTCGGTGCGTTTGAAACCACACTCGAAGGCGACTACGACCAACTCATGGAAATTGTTAAAAACATTACCAAAATTGCAGCTGAGGCTGGTGCCCCTCAAGTCATGACTTATGTAAAAATTGATTATAAATCCGAGGGCAAGGTCTTAGGAATCCATGAAAAAACAGACAAATATCAACATTAATTTTCTACCAATTTTGGTCATTCTGGCACTTTTACTTATCTGGCAATTAATTAGTTATTTTCAAATTGTCCCGACTTTCATGCTGCCCTCACCGGTTAATGTCGTCAAAGCCTTTATCACCGATTTTCCGTTGCTTATGAAAAATGCCGGCGTTACCCTCTTGGAAACGTTCTGGGGACTATTAATTGGCGTCATTGGTGGTGTGCTTATCGCCATAATTATGGACTTGTTTAATCCACTCTATAAAGCTGTTTATCCCCTGCTCGTCCTCAGTCAAACTGTTCCGGCGGTGGCTATCGCGCCCCTTTTGATTTTATGGTTTGGCTATGGCATGCTGCCAAAAATTGTTTTAATCACAATCACGACATTTTTCCCGGTGGCCGTGGAAATGCTGACCGGCTTTCGCGCTACCGATCCTGATTTAATTCATTTAATGAAAACGATGGGTGCAAGCAAATGGAAATTATATTACTATGTTAAGTTTCCAAATTCGTTGAATCATTTCTTCTCGAGTTTAAAAATCTCTGTATCTTATGCAATTGTGAGTGCCGTAATTTCTGAATGGGTTGGTGGTTTTAGTGGCTTGGGTGTCTATATGACGCGGGTCATGAAGGCCTATGCCTACGACAAAATGTTTGCCGTCATCTTTTTAATTTCGGCTTTAAGTTTGCTTTTAATTTGGTTGGTCACTCTGATTCAACATAAAGTCATGCCCTGGGAGGCAGTAAAAAAATGAAACATTCCAAACATTTTTGGCTCTACTTAAGCTTGAGTTTTTTATTGATGTTGGTTTTAGGTGGCTGCAAAACTAGTTCTAATAAGTCGCAAATGAAGACGATTACCATGGTTTTGGATTGGACACCGAACACCAATCATACCGGAATGTATGTTGCCAAACAAAAAGGCTACTACAAAAAATATCATCTCAATGTGAAGTTTGTACAACCACCCAAAGATGGCGCCGAACAGCTTGTTGCGAGTGGCAAAGCTCAAATTGGTATTTCTGCACAAGATACGTTTGCTGGGGCGATTGCCCGTCGTGACCCATTGCCTATCACCACAATCGGGGCCATTATTCAGCACAACACTTCGGGGATCATGTCGCGCAAAGCAGATGGGATTACTTCACCGAAAAAAATGATGGGTAAACGTTATGCAACTTGGGACTTGCCAATTGAGCAAGCAACTATCAAACAAGTAGTCGAAGATGATGGCGGCCAATATAGCAAAATTAAAAAAATTCCTAATAACATTACCGATGAGGTGGCGGCCTTAAAGACAAAACAAGCTGACTCGATCTGGGTGTTTTACGGTTGGGCTGGCGAAAATGCTAAAATTAAAAACCTTCCCATCAATTATTTTTCATTTCGTTCTTTGAACAAGGTTTTTGATTATTACACGCCGACCCTCATTGGCAACAACCAATTTTTAAAGGCCCATCCTAAACTGGCTAAAGATTTCATGAAAGCAACTGCTAAGGGATATACCTATGCGGCTAACCATCCCCATCAATCGGCCACCATTTTAATGGATCAGGTGCCTGAGCTTAAAAGCAACCAAAAGTTAATTTATGCGAGTCAAACCTACCTTTCCAAACAGTACACCTTAGGTTCAAAGCAATGGGGAAAAATTTCATCAACTCGCTGGAATCGATTCTATCAGTGGCTAAATCAACATAAACTTGTTTCCGTCAAACTCAAGAAAAATCAGGGATTCACAAATCAATATCTTTCTAAATGAGGTCTTAACTATGGCGTTATTACAAACGCATCATATTTCTAAAACATATTCGGATCACCAGATACTTGCCGATATTAATATTCAGCTAAATCAAGGTGAATTAGTTAGTATTCTTGGTGTCAGCGGTATCGGGAAAACCACTCTTTTCAACATTATTGCTGGTCTGCTTTCCCCAGAAAATGGTGAGGTTCTGCTTAAAAATCAACCCATTACAAATAAAACGGGTCAACTCAGTTACATGCTGCAAAAAGACCTTCTGCTACCCTACCGAACAATTATGGGCAACGTTATTCTACCGGCTTTGATGCGGGGCACCTCAAAAAAAGTAGCCGAAGCGAAGGCCGCTCCGTTGTTTAAACTCTTTGGATTGCAACATACCGAAAAACGGTACCCTCAGGCTTTATCTGGCGGGATGCGCCAACGAGCTGCCCTATTGCGAACTTACATGTTCAATAAAGAAGTCGCTTTATTGGATGAACCTTTCAGTGCTCTAGATGAAATCACAAAACATCAGGTACACGCTTGGTATCTCAACTTAATGAGTAAAATTAATTTATCAACTTTACTCATTACACACGACGTTGAAGAAGCGATCCTCTTATCTGACCGAATTTACATTTTAAGTGGCACACCCGCATCAATTACAAAGGAAATCATAATTGATTCTGAACTAAAAAAACAACCCGATTTCGAGTTGAGCACGTCGTTTCTCGACTACAAACGCCAAATTCTAAACTTATTATAAAGTGGGTTAAAAAGTCAGCAGTAAATTAACCAAATCTTTTGCTTTCTATAATGTTTTAGTTTATATTCTAGTTAAAGCACAGACAAGTTTATTCAAATAAACTGATTTCTAAAGTTTGCTTGTGTTTTCCAATATTTTTGATTGTCCAAAGGAGCTGTTAGTTATGGCAAGTGAAATTGTATTTTTTAATCCTGGTGATTCTTTAGGAAATTTTCATGATTACAACGAAGCAGTCCGTAGTGGTCAACTATACCGGCATAAGAATGAAACGCCTCATGAATTAGTGATCGCAACGGATCCTAAAAACGATGAAGAGTATCTGATTTTTTACGCCAAAGATGCGGTTGATCCTGCGAATAATAAAGATAAACACGGAACCAAATATAACATCTCTAAACACTTATAAAAGTTACTACCATACTCTGTGCCAGAAGGAGGACTCGTTATGACTTTTGCAGACCAACTGACCAGTCAACGAAAACGGGCTGGTTACACGAGAAGTGCCTTAGCCAAAGAACTGGGTGTTAGTCTTAATCAGGTTGCCAAGTGGGAAAGTGGCGAATCTGAGCCAAGTCTAACTATCTTGCGTCAGTTGCATTCAATCTATGAAATTAGTATGGATGAACTTATCTTAAATGAGACAACTAGTCAATCGGTGAGTCCTTCTCGCTGGCTGACACGATTTGATAAAGATTTTAAGAAAAAATAAAATCTGTGATCAGGGTAGTTGAAAAACTACTGGTGATCACAGATTTTTTATTATCGGCCTACAGGTTGAAAGTATCAAAATTATTATATCAGTGCGTTGCTTGCAAAGATTAGACTTAGTCTGGAAGCAAATGGGCTCAATAGTGTCTTTATCTTAGCGGGTTTCGCTTAGATAAAGGCCAAGCTTGGAGACGTGGCTTGTGGCCACAAGTCGTGCCCCCCACGTTCCAGCCCAAATTTACTGGAAGACGGCATTTTAATCTGATTTTATTGCCATGAACGTTTTCGTATCAAGCAACAAGATAAGTTTTTGTAGTTTCAACCTTTTATTATCAGTGTCACTTGAAACTGTACTTCTCTATTTTTGAAGCATTTCATAAGGATTCGGTAAATGATTGGCCACCTTATCGGCTATCGCTAGGGCAATTTCGTTAGAAACTGACTTTTCGGCATCTGGCGCCGTATACATATTAATTTTATAATCAACTTCCGCTAAATTTTGTTCAATCTTTTTCTGTTGAGCCACAACTTCCTGGCGATGTTTAAGCAATAATTCACGCCGTTGCTTCACTGAAGCTGGTCCCGCCATTACATAATCAATGTATTTGCGAATATCTTTAATTTTCATGCCAGTATTTTTCAAACAACAGATGGTTTTAAGGAGATTCAAATCCCCAACTGTAAATTCACGATAACCAGCCGCATTACGTGCCACGAACGGTAGCAACCCTTGTTTATCATAAAAACGTAACGTGTAAATCGACAGATTAACTTTGGCAGCAACCTCTTTTATTGTGTATGTCATAAAATAAGCTCCACTTTTTCCTTGCCCTAGAGTAATGTCTAGGGTTTAACATGGCTATCATAACGTAAAACAATAAAAATCACAATCAATTAGAGGAGAGTCAAAAAATGACAGAAAAAGTATTAGTTACAGGTGGAAACGGCTTTTTAGCACTGCATATCATCAAGCAGTTACTCGAGGAAAACTACTCCGTTAGGGCAACTCTGCGTTCACTCAATAAAAAAGAAGAGGTCCTTCAAACGCTTAAATTTCATGAGGTTCCAAATCTTGACCGTTTAAGTTTTGTCCAAGCTGATCTAACCCGAGATGATAACTGGTCGACAGCCATGGCCGGCATTACTTACGTCATGAGCGTGGCTGCTCCAGTTTTTGTAAATGGTGAAACTGCCACCAAAGATGTCGCCCGTGCCGCGACTGATGGCACGTTACGGATTCTAAAAGCGGCAGTTACTAGCAACGTAAAACGGGTTATCATGACTGCCAATTTGGGAGCTGTGGGTTTCAGCAATAAAAATCAGCAACATACCACAACCGAAGCCGACTGGACTGATCCAAACGAGTCCGGTCTATCGCTCTATGAAAAATCTAAACTCATTGCCGAGAAGAGCGCCTGGAATTATCTTAAAAAAACGAACAGTACTCTCGAATTTGTAACTGTGAATGCGGGTGCTATGCTTGGCGGCGCCTTAGATGATCATGTTTCAGGCAGTTTTGGGATTGTCCGTAATTTAATTAATGGCACTGTGAAACGCATCCCTAACATCAAAATGAATATTGTCGATGTTCGCGATGTGGCTGATATTCATATTCGTGCCATGCAAACATCTGCTGCAGCAGGAAAACGTTTCTTAGCTGTTGGCGACAAACCGATTTCAATGCCAGAAATTGCGGCGCTCATCAAAACTCACCGACCAAAATTAGTTGCTAAAATTCCCACAAGAACCTTACCAAACTGGATAATTCGTATTGGTTCTCATTTTAATCAACAGGCAAAAGAAGGCCGTTTATTCCTAGAAGTGAACCACAACGTTAGCAATCAGCGCGCAAAAACACTATTAGGTTGGCAACCAATCGGTAGTAACCAAGAAACGATTTTAAACACCGTTGATTCTTTAATCCGCGCTAATCAAATTTAAATCAAAAAAAGATCGATCGTAATTTTTGCAATTACAATCGACCTTTTTTTAACACTGCGATTTAATAAACATCGACATTAGCGCCGAATTCAGCTTCTAAATCTTCTAACAGTGTATGTTTGTCGGACTTACATTCTTTTTCAGAATACTTAATAAATAAAACCTCGCTTTATGTTTTGCCTAAGCAATCACAACTATGCGAGAATGTTTACTGTTTTTGAACATTAACAGCTTGTGGTCCACGGTCGCTGTCTTCTACATCAAAAGTAACTTCTTGGTTTTCTTCCAATGTCTTAAAACCGTCGCCTTGAATTGCTGAAAAATGAACGAATACATCGTCACCATTTTCGCGGTTGATAAAACCAAATCCCTTATCAGGGTTAAACCATTTAACTTTGCCTTTTTCCATGTGAATGAATCCTCCTAGCGCAGTGCGCTTTTTTAATTTTGTATCCCACGAGCCAATTACGAAAGGAGTCACGCTCTTAGAACTTCGAACCCTTAATAACCAAACTGATAAAACACATTAACATAATCTTAACAGGAACTAAGTATGAATACAAATGAAACGACTTCTAAAAACTCTTATAAGTCGATCACTCTCTATTGTTTTGCATTTAAAACCCAGGTATTATTAACTTAGGGAAGTGATTTTTATCATGAATAGTTTTTTTGCTGTCTTAATCGCATTAAGCATTCTGGGTTTTATAGTGTTGGAAGCTATAACCCTCTACAATAAAGTTACGCATCAAATGCTTTTTCATGTACCAACTACTAAATATAAAAGTTATATTTTAGGTACCGTACTGTTATTTTGCGTCGCCATTTTTGGTTTTCAATTCACTAATCCACAACCCGTAACGTCAGCCCCATCTGTCAAAAGAATTTACAAAACAAAAACGGTTGGCAAAAAAGAACTGGAGTCTGCTAAACTACGGGCCTATGCGCTCGCAAAAATATCATCCAAGATCACTTCTCAATCAAATTCAGTTGAGGATTTGTCAGATAAGGTTGAATCGGCTAAAAAAGCATCTTCACAGTCAGTAAATTCAAGACAAGAATCGGAAAGCAAACAGGCCAAAAAAGAAGTTCAACAATCAAGTGTTGCCTCACAAAGTTCAACACAAGTTTCAAATTCAACCAGCGCCGACAAGACTTCTAAACAGGGAGATCTAGACACAACCACCAAGAAAAGAATTATTGGTAATAAAAATTCACGAATCTACCACGTTCCTGGTCAGGCAGGCTACCATATGAATTCTCAAAATGCTGTCCACTTTCAAACGGAAGCCCAGGCTCAATCTGCTGGCTATCGTAAGGCAAAAAGGTAGTAAGGGGAGAAATTAATGATGTTTATTGGAATTATCTTTTTAATTATTGGTCTCTTTGCTATCGTCGTTGCTTTCCGCCAACGAAAAGATCGCCTTTGGTTCGTTTTATTAGCCGTAATCACTTTACTGTTAAGTTGGAATCAAGCGGGTTCTTACGCGCGTCGAAAATACTTTAGTGTGAATAGTGTGATGTCCACAAAAGTCATCACTAAGGCAAATTCCAGTGCTAAAGTTTTGGCCAACTCTTTGGAATCTAAAAATAGCAAACTAAATCGTGCCCTATCCTCCCAGTCTGCCTCGATCAAAAAAAGGGCCAGCAGTTTGCATATTAATTTTGCCAAAACACAATCAAATGCAGACAAGACGAGTAGCCAGACTTCCGATGATACCGAATTAGCCAACAAATCATACGCTGGTCAACAAACCATCACCATTAACCAAAACAACCCCAACTTTTCGACTGCCGATCTTTCCACCAGTAAAGGTGCTTGGCAAACTTATGGTAATCTAGATCGCTATAATCGGGTTTCAGCAGCAAATGCACTTCTAAACAAAAGTTTAATGCCTAAAACGGAACGCGAGTCTTTGGATGTAGACCCCACTGGCTGGCATAACAAAAAGACTAGCAACGGTTGGCTGTACAATCGCTGTCACTTAATTGGTTATCAATTAACAGGGCAAAACAACAATGCCAAGAACTTAATGACTGGCACACGTTCCCTCAACGATCCTGAAATGACAACTTATGAAAATGAAGTGGCAGACTATGTAAAAGCCAACAAAAATCATTACGTGCGCTATCGTGTGACGCCCGTTTTTCGTGGAAAAGAACTCGTCGCCCGTGGTATTCACATGGAGGGCCAATCAATTGGCAGTAACGCCGTCCACTTTAATGTTTATATTTTTAACATTGAATCTGGTTATACCATCAATTATCAAACTGGTACCAGTGTTAAGAAATGAGGTTTGAGAAATGAAAATTGTCTTTCATATTGACGAAAACTCAAAGTGGCAAACTGCCTTGTCAAACGTGGTAAATGCCCTGAGCTATGCTAAACAAAAGCAACTGACTATTTCCATCGTGGTTGTCGTTAACGGATCTGCAATCACTGAGTATTTGGCAAATGATGTTCAAGTATTCATTAGCACCCATCAAGGAACCGTCGAATTCCATGCTTGTCAAAACGCCATGGCTAGTCACCACATTTCAGCTGAGCAATTGCCCAAGACCGTTAAAGTGGTTCCTGCCGGTGTGATTGATCTTGTGACGTTACAAGATCAAGGTTTTCGTTACATTAAACCTTAGTATTAAAACCTTATTTTGGAGATGACCATTATGAAAAAAGAAAGTTTGCTTTTAAAAATAATTTTATTCTTAGTTACCCTCGCAATTATTGCTGGCTGGGGCTTCGGTACTTATGGCTTTACCATAGTGGGTTTTGATTTCAATAATCATTATGCCTACGTCTTTTATAATCTTGCCGTTGGCGTTTTTGCAGCAGGAATTTTTCTTTTGATCACGAGCTACCTTTGTTTTCATCTCTTACTTGCCATTGATAAAAATCAATTCTACAGTAGTTTAACGTCAACAAGGTTGGCTCAAATTAGTCATCTTTTTGTGGGTATCTCTGTTGTTGCCATTCTGGACCTGCCCGCCTTGTACGTCGTGGCGGATCACACGGATGCTCCTGGAATTTTGTTGATAGGTATTATTTTTACCGGTGTGGCAATTACGTTAACCATTCTTGCGCGACTGTTTTCTAAATTAGTAACTGCAGCGCTCACCTTAACAAATAAGGAAGCTTAATCTAACTTTTTTGTTCCTATCGTTTTGTATCGTGGTAAGATAGTAAACATGGTCAAAAAACGAAAGGCGAACTAGCATGGAAAACAACCGTTTTACTCAAGACGAACAAGTCTCAAAAAAAATTATTTTATCAATTGTTGGAACTGGAATGATGTCATTTTGTGGCGTCCTACTCGAGACCTCAATGAATGTCACCTTCCCCACTCTAATGAAACAATTAGGGGTATCAGTCTCCAGCATTCAGTGGATTACTTCTGGATATCTCCTAATTGCTGCCCTTGTCATGGCCCTGGCTTCTTATATTCACAAACGATTCAAACTGAGAAACATTTATACCGTTTCCGTAATTCTGTTTATTTTAGGCTTGCTCCTTTGTGTATTTGCCACCAGTTTTCCAGTTCTTTTAACCGGACGATTAATTGGTGGGATCGCAACCGGCCTCACCACGCCTCTCATGTTTAGTATTATCAATCACGAAATTCCCATTCAAAAACTGGGAAGCTACACAGCAATTGGCGCGATCATCATTTCAATGGCGCCAACAATTGGCCCAACGTATGGCGGTCTCGTATCTTACTACTTTGGTTGGCGATTAATCTTTTGGATTGTCCTTCCCGTTTCATTAATTGCTGCTGTAATTGGGATCCTAAACATTGAACAGCATCGTGATACCCAACGACCTAAGCTTGATATTTTGGGATTTACCTGGATTGCTGCTGCTTTTGTCTTAATTGCCTTAGCTTTCAACGAGGCTTCTACTCATGGTTGGGCAAGCACTGGTTTTTGGTTAATGTTGGTTATTGGCCTGTTAGCTGTTGGCTTGTATGCTTGGCACGCCACCCATACCAAATCACCGTTAATCAATGTTAAAATTTTTACATACCAACCTTTTGTGTTCAGCTTTTTAGCCTATGCGCTGTGTCAGTTAATTAACCTTGGAATGAGTTTCCTACTACCAAACTTTGGTCAATTAGTTTTAGGCACAAACGCCTTATTAGCAGGGTTTTTACTTTTACCAGGAAGTGTATTACGGATTTTTATTATGCCATGGGGCGGTAACTTGCTAGACCGCAAAGGTCCGTCCTTGCCAATCCTAACTGGAATTGGTTGCATCTTAATCTCAGCCATTTTATTTTTATCCTTCATGTCATTTTTAACAATTCCCTTGATGACATTTTTCTACGTATTCTTTAGCGTTGGGTTTTCACTCACGTACAGTAATACACTGGCAAACGGGATGAAACAATTGCCAATGCATTTAAAAGATGACGGTAATGCTGCATTTAATGCTATTCAACAATATTCCGGCTCAATTGGGACTTCATTGATGGCCACTTTAATCGCCATTAGTCAAATGAATGCAACTGGAATTTCCACTAAACAGGCCATTGCTCGTGGAAGTTCCCATGATTTCATTTTGCTGATTTTTATGGCCGTTGCCATGTTAGGCATTCAGGCTTGGAATTTCAAGATTCAAAAAAATCAAATCGTAAAATAAAGTTTAAGGCAAGTCGAACCGAATCGACTTGCCTTTTTGTGTCTAAAATTAGATTTAACGTTTCATGATATGATAAATTAAGAAAGAATTTAGAGGTAAAACAATGCAAACAGATCAATTTATTCCAAACAACAAAGTTTCTAAGAAGACAATTCTAGCAATTATCGGAACCGGTGTAATGTCTTTTTGTGGCATTTTATTAGAAACGGCCATGAACGTCACTTTCCCCACGCTGATGCACGTTTTCGGGGTCTCAATTTCGGCCGTTCAGTGGATCACTTCTGGGTATTTACTGGTAGCATCCCTTGTGATGACCTTATCTTCTTATATGCATAAACGGTTTAAACTCAAGCAAATCTTTGCTTGGGCAGTGATCCTTTTCTTTATTGGCTTATTTCTCTGTGTCAGTGCCACTAACTTTCCAGTCTTACTGATTGGCCGATTAATTAGTGGTGTCGCAACCGGGATGACGACCCCTCTTTTGTTTGGCATTATCAATCATGATATTCCCCTTCAAAAACTCGGCCGTTATATGGCCATTGGCGCCATTATTGTATCCATGGCTTCCGTGGGTCCAACGTACGGTGGCATTATTCTTTATAGTTTAGGTTGGCGCGCCATTTTCTGGATTGTCCTGCCAATTGCCCTAATTGCGAGTGTGCTTGGGTTATTAAACATTGAACAAACGCGCCCTGTGGAAAAACCACGCTTAGATCTAATGGGTTTTGTCTGGTTGGCTGGGGTTTTTATCCTTATCTCTCTTGCCTTCAATGAGGCTGCTGTTCACGGCTGGGGTAGTTTGAACTTTTGAATTTTGTTACTCTTAGGCCTCGTTGCCGGTGGTTTATATGTTTGGCACGCCCGGCATTTTGCATTTCCATTGATTAATATTACTATTTTTAAATACCATCGTTTTGTTTTAAGTTTTGTTGCCTATGCGCTTTGTCAATTGATCAATATTGGGATGAGCTTTTTGCTACCCAACTACGGCCAATTAGTTCTCGGTGTCAACTCCTTATTGGCCGGTCTCCTGCTCTTACCCGGTAGCTTGTTACGGCTGTTTCTGATGCCTTTTGGCGGAGTTGTTTTGGACAAACGTGGCGCCGCTCTTCCAATCATCACTGGGATTAGTGCCACTTTGATTTCTGGAATCCTGTTCTTTAGTTTTCAGTCTATTTTATCAATTCCACTAATGACCATTTTTTACGCGTTATTCAGTGGCGGGTTTTCGTTAACCTTCAGTAATCTTTTGACCGATGGCATGAAACAGCTGCCTGGCAAACTAAAGGGAGACGGCAATGCCGCATTTAATGCCATTCAGCAGTATTCTGGATCTATCGGTGCCTCATTGATGGCGGCGTTCATTTCTATTAGTGAAATAAACGCTCACGGCCTCTCCACGGTAAGTGCAACCGCCCGCGGAAGTCAAAATGATTTTCTTGTCCTGATTGGCCTAGAATTGGTCATGTTAGTGCTACAGATTGTTAACTTTCGGAAAGCACGGAAACAAATTGGTGCAAACTAACTAAAAAATGCTTGGACTAACCTAACTACAAGTAGTTTGAGCCAAGCATTTTTTCTTTACTGATTCACGTTTGTACTTAAGTTAGGATTTCGGTGAGCTCTAGGACGGCTCGACAAAACAAGAAAGACAAGATAAGCATGACTCCCGCGGGATTGCGATCCCGCATACGTCTTTTGTACTGATTTTTTCCGCTGAGCTCTAGGACGGCTCGACAAGTCAGTAAGTAAAATATAAGAAGGACTCCCGCGGGATTACGATCCCGCATACGTCCTCCTTATATTTTACTTACTAGCGACTTGTCTCGCCCACTAATCTTTTTTCCACCAACTTCTCCGCAATTTGCACCGTATTCCACGCTGCTCCCTTCAAAAGATTATCCGACACTACCCACATATGGTAATTGCCTGGATTCTCCTCATCCGCTCGCACCCTTCCTACAAATGTATCGCGCTTTCCTTCCGCATAAATTGGCTGTGGATACAACTGCTTGTCTGGATCATCCTGCAACACTACCCCAGGCGCCTTCGCCAACAACCGCTGAATCTTCTCCCGACTCGCATTCTTCTCATCCTTCACCTCAAAGTACACCGTCTCGCCATGTCCAATACCCACCGGTACCCGCACACACGTTGCCGTAACCTTGATATCCTTCGCATCCATATCATCCAACATAATCTTCTTGGTTTCATGGATCATCTTCCACTCTTCATGCGTATAGCCACCATCTTCAAACACATCAATCTGTGGCAACAAATTAAACGCCAATGGATAATGCTTCTCTTCACCCTTCACAGGATAAATCGTACTCGTCATTTTTTCGCCATTTAAATGCTGTTGCGCCTGCTCGTTCATTTCATTCCAAGCCTGCTGACCAGCACCCGATGCCGCCTGATACGTTGACACAATCACCTGTTTTAAACCAAATGCCTTCCGAATTGGTTCCAACGCCACCACCATCTGAATCGTTGAACAATTTGGATTCGCAATAATTCCATGATGCCGTTCCAATGCATCTTCATTAACCTCAGGTACCACCAATGGTACCTCCGGATCCATTCGAAAAGCACTTGTATTGTCTACGCAGACTGCACCACGTTTTACAGCTTCTGGCAAAAGCCGCTTTGAAACCGCACCTCCAGCAGATGCTAAAACTAAATCAACACCTTCAAATGAATCTGGTGTGGCCTCTTCAACAACTACCGGTTCACCTTTAAATGCCAACTCTTTGCCAGCCGACCGCGATGAAGCCAAAAATTTCACTGACTTAACCGGAATGGTAGATTGCTCTAACTGCTGAATTAGACGTGTTCCCACGGCACCAGTTGCCCCCAAAATTGCTACATTGTATTCTCTCATCAACTTAACCTTCTCATTCGCTTTTTTGTCAATTATGCAATAGTTGCGTCTGCATTCACAAAAGCAGCCATATTAGTCATTGCGGCATGTAAATCTTCGACACTTGCCGCATAAGAAATTCGAATATAACCTTCACCACCAGGTCCAAACGCACTCCCTGGAATGACACCAACCTTACCTTTCAGGGCAAGGTCGGTAGCAAAATCTACCGAGTTTTGTGTATATCTTTCTGGAATTTTCGCGAAAATGTAAAACGCCCCTTTAGGAGGAACCGTTTCAAATCCCAATTTGTCTAAACAACCAATGACATAATCCCGACTCTTTTTATACTGGACACACATTTCTTTAGGATCATCTAGCCCGTTTGCCAATGCCTCGGCAGCTGCAGCTTGTGCTGGATTAGACGGTGCGGTGACCAAAAAGGCATGCATTTTAGCTGCATTTTTTATAAAGTCTGCCGGTGCGGCAATATAACCAACTCGATAGCCAGTCATCGCATGCGACTTTGATAACCCATTAATCAAAATAGTTTGTTCTGGAATCATTGAAGCGATTGAATGATGCGTCACACCATATGTAAGTTCACTATAAATTTCATCTGCAATGACAAACATCGGCCGGTTCGCAATCACGTCAGCGAGATCCTGTAATTCTTTTTCGGAATATTCCACACCAGTTGGGTTATTCGGATAAGTCAAAATTAAGGCTTTAACGGCATCCCCCTCGCGGTCTAGAGTTTCTGTTAACTTTTTAGCAGTCAACACAAAGTTATCTTGTGATGTATCAACTTCCACTGGAATTCCACCAGAAATGACGACCAAAGGCACATATAAAGCAAAAGCAGGGGTAGGGATAATTACTTTATCACCAGGGTTTAACATGGCTGATAAACTAGCCGCTAACGCTTCTGTGGCGCCAATTGTTGCCACAATTTCTGTTTTGGGATCGTAGTCTAATCCATGCCGCTTTTTCAAAAAGCCACTAATGGCGTTGCGCAATGCGGGGGTTCCTTTTTGTGCTGAATAGTGAGAATCATTTTCACGAATACTGCGAATCCCAGCTTCTTTAACATGTTCAGGGGTGTTGAATCCAGGTTCCCCTAGCGTTAATTTAACCAATCCCGGCGTGCCTGTAATCTTTTGATCAAACGCCCGAATTCCTGAGGGTCCAATTGAGTTTAGTTTTTGATTGACTGTTCCTTGTAGTGCTGCACTTAACTTTGGCATATAACCACTCCTTAATTTTTACGATAAAACATTTTCTAGACCAACCGTTAGTTCCTTTAATGAACCAACTTTATGAACTGCAATGGCCACACCTTTCATAAAGGAATCACGATTAAACGAATCTTGACGAATTGTTAGCGCTTCGCCTTCGCCACCAAACAAAACTTGTTCATGAGCCACATAGCCTGGCAACCGAACTGAATGAATTCGGATCCCTTTATAATTAGCGCCTCGTGCACCCTCTAACGTCTCTTTAAATTCTGGGGCATCATTGGCCTCGCGAACCTCACTAATTTGTTTAGCAGTGCTTAAAGCTGTTCCAGAAGGTGCATCCAACTTATCTTCGTGATGCATTTCAATAATTTCAACATCTGGGAAGTAAGTTGCCGCTTCTTTAGCGAATTTCATCAACAAAACTGCTGAAATTCCAAAGTTAGGAACGATCAAACCGGCTGTACCTTGTTCTTTAGCATAGGCTTTTAAATCAGCAACCTGCTGATCCGTCAAACCACTAGTCCCAATCACTGGTCTGATATGGTTTTTCAATGCAAATTTAGCATTATCAAACACCCCAGCAGGCGTACTGAAATCAATCCACACATCTGCTTCGACAGGTTTGGTCGTTAAATTATTGAAAATCTGGACATCCTCATCTAATCCATAACTTGCAGAATTTATATCCGTTGCGTCAGGACTGAATGCCCCAACCAATTTAAAATCCTCAGTTTTTTTGATAAGGTTGAGTGTTTTTTGCCCCATTGATCCACGAAAACCCGCTACAATTATTTTAATCATGATTAACTCCTAACTCGGCCAAACTACCCTTGTTTTCTAATGCATCCTCATTCAAATCCAAAGCTTTTGCTAACGTAGCCCGTTCCGCTTTGTTCAAAGGCAAAATTGGTAAACGACATCCGCCGACCTGATAACCTTGTGCGGTTAAGACAGCTTTTACAGGGGATGGTGAAGGATACAAGAACAACGCCTGCATTTTTGGTGTTAATCTTCGTTGTAACTTGCCAGCTAACGCAGTGTTACCTGCATAAAAAGCATCTAACATTTGGCGCATATCTTGGCCATAAACGTGGGCTGCCACAGAAACAACCCCTTTAGCACCAATCGCAATTCCAGGTAAGGCTTGGGCATCTTCACCGGTATAAACCATGAAATCATCTGGCGTATGTTCCACTAAAAACTCCAGATCTTCCAATGAAGTACACTGTTTAACAGCTTGAATATTAGGATGTTGGGCAAGTTTAACGACCGTTTCGTTTGCCATCGTGACACCTGTTCGACCAGGAATATTATAAATGGCCACTGGAATCGGCGAAGCATCCGCCACCGTTGTAAAATGCGCAATCATGCCGCGTTGATTTGGTTTGTTGTAATAAGGAACCACAACAAGTGCCATATCAATCCCTTCAATTTGACCAACTTCTTTAGTCAATTCAGTAGTTTGTAAAGTATTGTTGCTTCCAGTTCCGGCAATAACAGGCACCCTGCCATTCACAATTTTGCCAAATTTCGTATATAATTCAATTTTTTCATCGTGCGTTAAATTGGGCGTTTCCCCCGTCGTTCCGCCAATGATAAAGCCATGACTACCAGTTTCTAATAGGTGATTGGTCAACGTTTCAAGGGCGTCAAAATCAATGTGGTTTTGGTCGTCAAATGGCGTCACAATTGCGGTTAAAATATCTGCATCTTTAAACATCCGTATCCTTCTTTCCTAATTTTCTTTTGTTTGCATTCGATTTAATAGAAATCCTTTAATAGCCTGAATGCCAATCTCAATTGCTTTTGGATTAGGCTTTAATGTGGCTGAATGAAGTTGAGAATCATCGTCAACTCCTAGCCAAAACATGGTTCCTGGAAATTTAGCGAGCAAATAACCAAAATCTTCACCTGTCATTGCGGGTTTCGTTTCAACAAATTGCACATCTTCTGTTTGTTTCATATAGGTAATAAAGTTTCGAGTAAGTTTCGGGTTGTTTTCAACTGGCCAATAGCCGCCCTGATTAAGCTTCACCACTACTTTGGCCTGATAACTTTGCGCAATGCCATCCGCAACCTCTTGAATTCGCTGATCAATATGTTCAATCATCTTTTGTGTTAACCCACGAATCGTGCCTTCCAAACGGGCATGACCCGCGATCACATTGCGAATGCTACCAGCATCAAATTTACCAAAAGTAATGACGCCGCCTTCAATTGGATCCACACTGCGGGAAATAATGGTCTGCACTTGATTAATAAACTGGCTCGCAGCCACCACCATATCATTTGCATCCTGTGGAAAAGCCGCATGACCACCCTTCCCATAGAAATCCACGTCAACTTCAGTGGTTCCGGCAAACAAAGTCCCCATCCGACAACCAATCGCACCAGTGGGTAAATCAGGATTGTCATGCAATCCGTAAAACTCATCTGGACACCATTTACCAGTGAAAATCTGCTTTTCATAAGCAGTTTTGCCACCGTTCAAGCTTTCCTCAGCCGGTTGGAAGAAAAACAACAAGTTATCTTTCGGCTGGTTAGCTGCAAAATAGTCGAGTAAGCCAAGTGCAACACTCATATGAATATCATGGCCACAGGCGTGCATCACATTGGGATGTTTAGAAGCAAATGGCAATCCAGTTTGTTCTGCAACTGGTAGTCCATCAATATCTGTTCGATAGCCAATTGTCCGTTCAGATGCACTCCCGTGAACTAACACGAGTAACGCGGTCGGCATTTCTGGCGGAGTTTGAATTTCCAAATTAGTTTGGTCGAACTGAAGCACCGTTCTTTTAATGAAAGCATGGGTTTCCGTTTCTTGCATCGCAAGTTCTGGAATCTGATGCAAGCTTTGATAAATTTTGATTAATTGAGGCTCTGTTAACATTGCTTGTTTGTTCATAACTTTACAGCTTTCTTAAAGTGTCCTCGAGTTCTGTCTTTGACCGAGTTTGGTCATCAATATCTTTCATTTTGCGGGCAGGCACACCAGCCACCATCGTGTATGGGGCAACATCATGCGTCACAACCGCACCAGCAGCCACAACTGCCCCTTCTCCAACGTGAACACCTTCCAAAACAACGGAATTTGCCCCAATCATGACATTATCATCAATGCGCACGGGTTGGGCAGACGCCGGCTCAACCACGCCAGCTAAAACAGTTCCGGCACCAATATGAGCATGTTTTCCGACAATCGCACGACCGCCCATGACAACTCCCATATCAATCATGGTGTCTTCACCAACCTCAGCGCCAATGTTGATCAATGCTCCCATCATAATGACGGCATTGTCACCGATCACAACTTGATCCCGGATAATTGCCCCGGGTTCGATGCGCGCATTGATGTTCTTAGTGTCCAACAATGGGACCGCTGAATTACGTCCATCATTTTCAACTTCATAATCTTCAATAACTGCTTTGTTGTTCTCAAGAAATGGTTTAACATCTGCCCAATCGCCAAAAACGGTTCCGGTTTTGGTTTCTACAAACGCTCGGACGCCTTTTGGAACATCAAGTTTAGTCAAATCACCTTTTAGAGTGACCTTTACGGGTGTTTTTTTCTTGGCGTTACTGATAAAATCAATGATTTCACGTGCATCTAACTGTGCCATGGATAAAATCCTTCCTTTATATAAACTTTTTTATTTTTCGTTGTCAGGTTATCATAAGGCTCAATGGTTATTTGAACTTTAAAAATTCTCGATTCTTCTATATTATATGGCATTCAGCAACTAAACAAAACTGCAATCCAGTTTGACCAAATCTTCATAACTTTCTCGTTTAACAATGACTTGTGCTTTACCTTTTTCGACAAACACCACCGCTGGCCGCGGATTTCGATTATAATTTGACGCCATTGAATACCCGTAAGCACCAGTAGCTGGAATTACCAAAACATCACCAGGCTGCGATTTAGGTAAGGCTTGTTTTTGAATCAAAATATCGCCTGATTCACAATATTTACCTGCAATTCTAACCGTTTCATCTGGTTTAGCCGTTGCCTGATTAGCTAAAACGGCTTCATATTTGGCCTCATAAAGCGCCGGTCGAATGTTATCGCCCATCCCGCCATCCACCGTCACATATGGGCGAATGCCAGGTACTTCTTTTCTTGAGCCAATTGTATATAAGCTATATCCCGCGGGGCCTGCAATGGAACGGCCCGGTTCAATCCAAATGGCCGGCATTTTTAGCTGACGTAACGTGACCTGCTTTTGGACGGCCTTCACAATTGCGTCAACAAATTCTTCGGGTGCCAGCGGATCATCTTCTTTGGTGTACTGAATCCCAAAGCCCCCACCAATATTTAAGACTCGGGTTTCAAAGTTAAACTTCTTTTGCCAGTCAGCAGCCAAATCAACTAATTTTTGGGCTGCCATGACAAACCCATTAACCTCAAAGATTTGTGAACCAATGTGAGCATGAATACCAAGCATCTCTAGTTGTGAATTTGCTAACACCTGCTGCAACGCTTTTTGCGCTTGCCCAGATTGAATATCAAAGCCGAATTTGCTATCCTCTTGACCAGTTTGGTCATACTTATGGGTATGCGCTGAAACACCGGGCGTTAAACGTAACATGACTTTAATTGTCTGTTGTTTTTCTTTCAAGATTTCGCTTAGTAACTCAATTTCGTGAAAATTATCTAAAATCACAACCCCGATATGATGATCCACGGCCATTTCCAATTCTGCGCGTGATTTGTTATTGCCGTGAAAACTAACTTTTTCCATTGGAAAGCCAGCTTTGATGGCCGTATATAACTCGCCACCTGATACCACATCAATGTGCGCGTCCTCTTGATTGACAAGTTGAAACATCCCAACTGTGGCAAATGCTTTGCTGGCATAACTCACGGCGTAATCGACTTGATTACGCTCAAACACCTTTTTAAACCGCCGAATTTGTTGGCGGATTGCTGAGACATCATAGGCAATTAGCGGCGTCCCATAAGTATGCGCCAATTCTACGGCATCAGCCCCATCAATCATTAAATGTCCTGCTTCGTTTACTTGTTGCTCCCCTTGAGTACCCATTTATTTACCCCACTAGTTTTATAATTATTTTATTAAACAAAAAAGAGACCTTTTTGTTTAGCGCAAACAAAAAGATCCCAGAATGAGTTCATTATTATTCTGTATCAATTGTCGATAGCGCCCCGCAGCCGACATGTTTTGCTGCGACAGTCCGCAGTCTGTTAAACTACGTCCCAGCACACCAAACCCCTATCCAGATTTGACGCTTCGGCAACCGCCCCTTTCACTAGCTTCATAATTTGATAGAAATTCCACTAATTACTCTTGTTGGTTGCGACCTCTTAAATTATTAAAAAGTTTATAATACTTCTCACAGATAGTCAACCCCCTTACTCCAATAAAATTCCCTGTAGCTCTTTTGTATCAGTTAAAACAACTTTATCTCCATTTAATTTAGAGCTGCTAATATCGAGCTTGTTTAGTTCTAACATTGCTTTCACATGTAGTTTTGAACTGCGGCCAGCCGCATTGTTTTCTTAAATCAAAAATAAAAAACTTACTACTAAGTATTTCTTATAATTGATTAATTCAAAGAATAATTTAGTTGCTATTCATCAAAAAAATGCTAAAATTCACAATAACTAATCAAACTTTAATAAAATATAATTTTTGAAAACTAGAAAGGATTTTTTACTCATGAAGGTTGTTAAATTTGGCGGTAGCTCATTAGCAGACGGCGCCCATTTTCAAAAAGTCATCTCCATCATTAAGGCTGATCCTGCACGACAGATTGTCGTTGTTTCCGCACCAGGGAAACGATTTTCTGAAGATACAAAGGTCACCGATCTCCTAATCACCTACGCTCAAAGGGTAATTGATCATCAAGATCCAAAAACGGTTGTGGATAAAATTAGTCAACGCTACCAAGCGATTAGTGATTTCTTTGGATTGCCAGCTAGACCAATTGACAAAATCATCAAAAAGCTTCGGTCACTACCCCTTGAATATTATCCAAGCAACACGTATTTGATGGCTGCCTTCAAAGCGCATGGTGAACGTCTTAATGCCATGTTGTTAACCGCCGTGCTCAATCATCTGAACATCCCTGCTCGCTTTGTGGATCCTTTTGAGGCAGGAATTATCGTAACTGACGATCCGAGTGACGCCTCTGTTTTACCAGAAACTTACGAAAATTTAGCGCATCTAAAGGTTACAGAAGAAAAACTAATTTTTCCTGGTTTCTTTGGGTTTACGCCGAATGGCCAGATTGCCACCTTTTCCCGCGGTGGTTCCGATATCACCGGCGCAATTGTTTCCCGAGGACTAAAAGCCGATTTATACGAAAATTTCACTGACGTTGATGCCATTTACGCGGCCGATCCACGGATTGTAGATCATCCCCATGCCATTAAGAAAATGACCTACCGCGAAATGCGCGAACTTTCTTATGCAGGTTTTTCCGTGTTTCATGATGAGGCAATCATTCCGGCAATTGAAGGCCAGGTCCCAATCAATGTGAAAAACACTAATCATCCCGAATTACCGGGAACTTTAATCGTTCCAGAAGATAGTTTTGAGCCCCACCGCACCATCACGGGTGTAGCAAGTTCCGATCGATTTGCGGCTCTATATCTGCACCGTTACCTGCTAAATAAAGAAGTTGGTTTTACATTAAAACTCCTTCAAATTTTATATAAATATGATGTTTCTTATGAACATATGCCTTCTGGAATTGATGACTTAACCATAATCTTTGACAAAAACCAGTTAGACAACGAAACTATTCATGAGATGTGTCATGACATTAAAAATACGTTGCATCCAGATCAACTTGATTGGATTGATGATTATGCGATTATCATGGTGGTTGGTGAAGGTATGCGGTCAAAAGTTGGGACAATTGAAAATATCATCCGTCCCCTCGCTGAAAACAACATTGGTGTTCACATGATCAATCAGGGTGCTTCACGAATTTCAATTATGTTAGGCACCAAACAAGCAGACGCCAAAAAAGCCATCAAACAAATCTATCAACAGTTTTTCACATGTCAAACTGACACCCACGAAAGGAGCACTACTCATGCAGATTGATAAAGTTCATGGTTCCGAAAACCACTTCTTTTTACTCGATCAAACTCAGCTACAAACTAAATTAACTGACCAAGAATTAATTAATTTCGCCACAAAAATTACAAATCCGCAAACCGGACTTTTACAGGGAGCAGATGGCGTTTTAGTCATTGACGAGCCCACGCACGAAACGGCCTTGGCCCAGATGCGGGTCATTAACGCTGATGGCAGTGAAGCCTCAATGTGTGGAAATGGGTTACGGACCGTTTCCCGTTATTTAAGTAAAAAATTTCAGGTAGACCAATTTAAAGTTCAAACGCTTAACGCCGATTTAAAAGTCAGTAAAGCAAAGGATTTTGCGCCAAACGTGCCCGCATTTAGTGTTGAAATTTCACCAGTCTCATTTGATGCGGAAAAGTTACCGTTTCACAATGCAAACCATCAGCAATTAGTTGACGAGCCATGGCCAGAACTACTACCAGAACTCAAATTTACCGCACTCGCAGTGCCTAATCCTCATTTGATCAGTTTTGTCTCTGCTGAAGAATTAGCATCTGATGACCTAGGGACTTTAGGGAAACGTCTCAACGAACCCAACCCTTACTTTCCAGACGGCGTAAATGTCAGTTTTGCGGAAATTTTGGGTCAAAATAAATTATTTGTTCGTACTTTTGAACGAGGAGTTGGCTTCACCAATGCTTGTGGAACCGGCATGTCAGCTACTAGTTTGGCATTTGCCCTCACCCATCCTGATGAAGGTCAGTTTGATCAAGAAATCACCGTTTATAATCTCGGTGGCTTAGTTAAAACCAACGTCCACAAACGAAATGGCATCTATGATATTGATTTAATTGGAAATGCGACGGTCACACATCACCTTGAGATTTCCGAAGCTGACCTGCATGCCGCTAAATTAACTGATGTTCAAATCAACAAAACGGATGAAGAAACAAGTTATCAAAAATTTGTGACACAATTGCCAAAAATCAACAATATTTCCGTTAAATCATAAAAAAAGAGGCCGGACAAAAACTATGTTTTGTCCGGTCTATTTATATTTCCCCAAATATTATTTCTAAAACGTGGGAAAAAGCAGATTCTTCCGCCTATCTTCAGAATCTAACGCCTTTTGTCCACTTTTTATTTTATTGTTTTTGATGAGAAACCTTCTCCAACGTCCAACCATACATTAAATGGAATTCATAGTCTTGGCTGACAAACTGCTTATTGGGAACGCCATTGCTAAATAACAAGCGCATTTCCTCGTTTTTATAAACGCGTGTTTTACGAGTAATCTTGACTTGATTCAACTTAGAATTTCGTTTAATTTTGGTAGTTCCGGTTGTAGGGTCCGTCTTAGCCAGTTTTTGCTGCAATGGATTTGTGGCGTAATAATAAATTCGCTCATCCTTGGTACCAATTTGTTGATACAAGATGGCATGTTTGCCCTTCACACTTGAGGTCAACGGATAAGTTTGCGTTTGATTAACTTCTTTCATTCCTAAATAAATATTGTAGTTTAACGCGATTAACACGACACTCCCAATACTTAAAATAAGACCCAAAGTTACCCAAATCATTTTATTAATACCACGGTGCATAAAAATCATGCTACAAGCAAAAAGGATTGCACCAGCGAACAAAAAAATAATTATCATGTTAATATCCCCCTCGTGCATCTTTTTTCAAGAAGAACGTTAATAGAAAACCAAGTACCGCAAACATTGTGGCAATGAAAAATGCGTAGCGGAATCCTAAAACATTCGCATTTAAAGCAAGTTTTTTAAATAAGATAGGTGTTGCTTGTGAAACGCCGCTGCCTGGGGTGTGAGATAACGTCACACTTGACATGATGGAAACTAAAATGGCTGTTCCCATGGAAGCAAATACCTGACGGGCCGTATTATTCACGACCGTTCCATCACCAATCAAATTTAGTGGTAAATCGTTCATTCCAGTTGTCGTAACTGGCATCATAACCATTGAAATTCCAAACATTCGGACTGCATACAAACAAGTTAAATAAAACACTGGTGTTTGAGCGGTAATTGGAATAAATGAAGCTGTCGTCAAAACTAGCAGAAACATCCCTGCAATTGACATGTTTCTTGCACCCAAACGGTCAAAAATTCGACCGGTAATTGGGTTCATAACCCCCATGGCAATGGCCCCAGGTAACAGAGTTAAACCGGACGCTAGCGGCGATTCACCACGCACCGTTTGGAGATAAAGGGGCAAAACCAATGTGAATCCATTCATGGACATAAAGGAAACAGAAACCAAAATTGCAGACAAGGTAAAGTCTGAATGTTCAAACACTTTAAACTGTAAAAGTGGATTTTTAATTTTAAGCGACCGTAAAATAAAAATAGCAACTACTAAAACACCGACAATCAAGGTTCCATAGACAATTGGATTAGTCCAAGAATAGGTTCCAACTGATGAAAACGCAAATAACATTGAACCAAAACCAATCATTGATAAAAGCACTGAAGACCAATCAACAGGTGCTTTTTTAGTTGGCAAAACTTTTCGTAAAGTAAAATAGCCCGCAACCAATACAATGAAAGAAATGGGCATGATGGACAAGAACAACATTCGCCACGAATAATGAATCAAAATCCATCCAGCAAATGTCGGCCCAATGGCAGGTGCCAATCCGACAACAATGCCGGCACTTCCCATTGCTGCGCCACGTTTAGCTGGCGGAAAAATTGATGTCATAATGGTCTGATAAACTGGGGATGTGATACCAACACCAGCCGCTTCAATCAAACGTCCGGCTAAAATAGTCCAGAAATTTTGGGCAAAATAACAAACCACAGTTCCTACGAAAAAAATAACAATCGCAGATAAATAAAGCTTTCGCGAATTGAAACGTTGTAAGAAAAAGCCAGTGATGGGAATCACAATTCCCATCATCAACATAAATCCAGTTGTTAACCATTGAACAGTGTTTGCCGAGATATTAAAGGACTTCATCAAAGTCGGGAAAGCTGTTGTTAACATGGTGGACGTCAGAAATGTACTAAAAGTCCCAATTAATAGGGTAAAAACTAATAAAAGTCGATTATACGGGCGACCATTTTGATCGACCGGTTTATCTTCTGCATTAATACTGTTCATGAAAATGTTCACCTCATTAAATTATTTAATTATGTACCTATAAAAAAGTCACAAAGATTATTGTATCATATAAATCTCATAACTCTCAAAGTGTTGTTTGCAAAACAGCATGTCCACATGGAAACTATTTAATGTTGGTTTAATAAATCGCTACTAGCATAACAACTAGCACGCAAAAATAAACTATTTATGATAATCGGTTTATTTACTCGCAAACCGAGAATAAATAGTTGTATTTTCAACTGAAAAGATTGTATGATTGTTACAGTTAAATTACAAAGATTTGTTAATTTAGCGGATTTCCGATTGACATCGTTTAGCCAACCTTCTATAACTTAGGCATTGTGACTATCTGAATCGTGAATCAAGTTCCTTCAAAAAGGATTCAATTTACGTTATGGGGATCAGATTTTTTAACAACTTAGCTACATATTATGAGGAGGAAAAAAATTGATTAAAAATAATTGGTTAAGATGGGTATTACTCGGCTTGGGGATCTTAATCGTTGGTGGCGGAGTGTTTGCCTGGCAATATGGTCAAACTCATTTTGCCCCCAAAACAACAATTAATGGAAAATCTGTTGCTGGACTAACCGCTAATCAAGCTACCCAAAAGTTGGCATCGTTTTCCTCAACTATAACCAATCGGGTTTATTTAAATGGTAAACTGTTGGTTACCGGAAAACAGCAGACATTAGCAAATGTCACCAAAGCACAAGTAAAAACAGCCCTCAAAAATCATCACGGGTTGTTTGCCAAAAAGGCTAATACTGTTGATTTAACAAGTTCCGATGAGGTTGTTACTTACCGAAGCAATACTTTGGAAAAACAAGTTTCAGACGCCCTGACCGCCTATAACAAAACGGCTACTGCGGCTCATCCAACCTATTATTACTTGAAAGACGGCAATATCAAGACACAGGCTGCTACTAAGGGTACTCAAGTTAACGTCACCAAAGCATTAGCGAGCTATAAAAATCAAATTAAGCAATTAAAAGATATAAAACTAAAAACGAGTTCCTCCACAGCAACCAAGGCTGAAACTGTGGCTGCCGAAAAGGTCAAACAAAATTTAAAGGACAGTTTAACCAAAACGTTGGTCTATCACGTGGGTGGTAAAGACTACACGTTAAAAGGCTCAGACTATATTGTAAACACGAAACCTGGTCAAACACCTACTGTAGATTTAACGGCCTTGGAAGCGAAACTGACCAAGATCAACAACTCTGATAGTACTCAGGGAAAGTCCTTCAGTGTTAAGCTTTTGAACAGTGGCAAAACGATCATGACAAATAACACGACTGATTCAAATTACGGCTGGTCATTAAATGTGAAATCAGAAGCGAAGATGTTAGCTGACAAATTCATTAGTTCAACCATCAAGTCAGGCACCAAGGTTGATATGAAGAACTATTCTGGTCAAAATATCAGTTATAACCGAAGTAGTGCCATTGGTTCAACACGCGTTGAAATTAATTTGACCACCCTGCATGAATATATTTATGTAAATGGCAAACAAAAAGAAGATATCCCTGTAATGAGTGGAACTTTGAGTGGCAGTAATAAGACCCCGACCGGCCTATTCCACATTCTCTATAAACAAAGTCCTTCTACCTTAACTGGTAAGAACGATAATGGCTCGGCCTATGCCAGCAAGGTTAGCTATTGGGAACCTTTAACTGAAGATGGCGTCGGGATGCATGATAGTTCATGGCAACCTTCCAAAGTTTATGGAAACCCAACTTACCGTAGCACGTATCATTCTCATGGGTGTTTAAACAATCCACCAAGCAAAATGAAGTCTGTTTGGGATAATACCACTACTACTGAACCAGTTATTATTTATAAATAAAACAAGAGTGTTGAGAAATTCAAAATTCTCAACACCCTTTTTTGTTTACCATCGATAAATATTTTCAATGTTTGTCTGTTTAAATAAACACCCACCATTTTTGACAACAACCTTGTTAGAAGCTTCATTATCTTTATTAACTGAAGCTTGAACTGGCGAAACTTGTAACTTCTCGCATTCTTGAAGAAGAAAAGCTAACAAAGCATTTCCATAATCTTTTCTGCGCTCATTTTTGGCAATTGCATAGGCGACATTACCACCAGACTCAAGTAACTGGGCATTAAGACGAAGGCGAACTCTTCCGATCCCAACTGGATGCCCGTCCCACATCCAGTAAGTCACTTGTGGCACCATTTTTTCATCACCAAAACTAGGATCTGCTTGTGTGTCAGCTTCAATTAGCCACTGCAAATACTGTTCATAATCATAATCTTTAACTTTGTTTTCGAATCCATTTTCAAATCGACCAATATTTTGTAACAGTTGATAGTACGGTTGACCATCTTGAGGTGTTAATTTGATTAACTTCATAATCCGACCTTCTTCGGCGATTAATTTGGTAACGATAATACTGTCTAAAATCTTCAATAACCTTGTGTTTATCCATATATACCACAATACCGATATCGTGAAAATATTTATGATTTATATTTTCATCACTTTCAACTTCGTTTAAAAATTCCGGAATTTTTATGATTTACCCGTATCGAATATTATTAGTCTTCCAACAGCTTTTCCAGTGTTGTTTTTAACAACTCAGGGTCGTATGAAATACTTTTACTTTGCAATAAATTAGCATAACCTATGATAAATATCCAGATTTGAATAAAAAAGGAATTTTTATCAATGCGTGAATGTTCATCTAAAACTGCTTTAACGTTACGAAAGGTTAAGTTCAATAATGGCCATTTAGCTAACTCATCATCGGAAAAAGAAACAACTGGCGTTTCCAATACAAAGTGGGCTAAATTTGGCTGTGCCACAATCGTTCTCATCAGGTTGTCTCCAAGAAATAACAAGCGTTCAGTTGCCAATGGAATCCCGGCCAATTCTGGTTCAATAATTGCTGCCCACTCTGAAGAAACCTTATTGGCTAGCTCCCTGAAATAGACTTGCCGATTAGGAAAACTTTTATAGAAAGCTCCTGTCGTTACGCCAGCTTCATGGACAATTTGCCGTAATGTTAATTTTTGCACCGAATTTACTTTTATCAAACTGATCCCGGCATTAATTAGTCTATCTCGTGTTGCCGTTTTATTTTTCATCACATGCCTCCACAGGTAAATATAACGCTGTTATCTGCATCAAACAATAGGTTTGAACAAACACTATCCTTACAGCTTAAAACTCACATTACCGCACTCATCTGCCACATCAGTTGTTATCTTTAAACCCATTTAATAAACAATTAAGAATTCAATTAACCTCTTGTTAAGAACTCCACGACATACTAAAGATAAGAAATCAGGAGGAAGCAAGAAAAATCATGGAAGACATTTTAAAACTTGACCAAGTATCCAAGAAGTTTGGCCGGCAAACCGTTTTAAAAGATGTCAGTTTAACTATTCATCGTGGCGACATCTACGGTTTAATTGGTCGAAACGGTGCAGGGAAAACCACTATTCTAAAAACAATCATTAGGCTGATTCAGCCGACACACGGGGCTATCACACTCTTTGGCGTTTCAAAAGGTTCCGCATACATTCACCAACTTAGCCGAACCGGGAGTATTATTGAATCTCCCGTCGCTGTCGATCAATTAACCGCTCGTCAAAATCTAATTTATTACAGTAAAATTCACGGCGTAGTCGATCCCTCCGCGGTTGATGAAACCCTTAAGTTTGTGGGCCTTAACGCCACTGGCAAGAAAAAATTCAAGAACTTCTCGTTAGGTATGAAGCAGAAGATGGGATTAGCCATTGCACTTTTGAACAAACCAGATTTTCTGATTTTGGATGAACCAATTAATGGATTAGACCCAATCGCAATTGTTGAATTTAGAGAACTACTTTTAAAGCTGAATCAAACTCAACAAATGACCATTCTCATTTCAAGTCACATTCTGGAGGAACTTTATCAGTTAGCCACTCGTTTTGGGATCTTAAATAATGGCACAATTGTCAAAGAAATCACGAAACGGGAATTTGAGCAACAGAGCCGGGAATTTATCAAACTTGAGGTTGACAACCCTGACTTGGCAACAAACGTTTTACGTCAACTGGGTTGCCAAAATTTCAAGGTCATCAATGACCACCTGATAAACATTTATCAACTCGATATTTCCAATGCAAAGATTACCGAAGAATTAATTAATAATCATGTTCAAGTAATAACCATTTCACGAGAAGGCTTAAATTTGGAACAGTACTTTAAGCAACTAATTGAAGGAACAGGAGATGAGCAACATGTTTAATATGATTCGCGGTGATACTTATCGTTTGCTACATTCAAAGGGATTTTATATCACTGAATTTCTTCTTATCATTTTAGTGCTAACTTCTGTTTTGACCGGTACATTAGGAACTGTTGGTGTTCAAACAGAATCTTTAGCCAAAATGCAAGATGTGACATCTGTTTGGAACGCCGTCAAAGCGATGAAGTTAATGACTATAATGGCTAGCTTTTTAATTTATCTCATTTTACCGCTCTTCATCATGACAACCGGTTTTGAATTTTCTAGACGGTCTTATAAAAATTTATTAAGTAGCGGCATGACAAGGTTAAATTACTTTTTTTCAAAATATGCCGTTTTTATCATGATTGTTTGCCTTCAATTTATTCTGTTTTATGGCACTACTTTTTTAGGAACTGGCTTAAAAAACGGTTTCGGTACATTAACGGCAAACTTTGGTCTTAAAATTTCACAGACTATTTTATTACAGATCTTGTTCATAATTGCCATTTTTTCAGTATCAATCCTTGTCCTTTTCGTCACCTTTTCAACCATCACGGCTGTGACCACAACTATCATTTTTCCGCTTCTCATTCAGATTATGAGCGCAATTTTTAATAAAGTTAATTGGATTAAATATTTCGATTTTCAAAGCATAATCGATAATGCCTACTTCACACACCTTTCAGCACAAACACTAACTTATTATATTTTGGCGGCCAGTGGTACCATTCTAATTTGCGGATTCCTATCAATTTATGTATTCAAACAAAAAAACCTGTGATGATGATTACAGGTTTTTTGCTTTATTTAAGTCCCACGTATCCAGTTTTATTGATCAGTTTCTGGCCTTCTTTACTTGTTAGCCACTGCACCAACCGCTTACTATTTTCAGTTTGATCACGACGACTAATTGCGTAAACGTTAGCGATAAATGGATACTTCCCATTTCGAATATTTTTGGTAGTTGGCGCATACCCATTTATTTTGAGCAACTTAACATTCTTATTTTGTTTCATTTGCGTTGTATAGAATCTAAATGAGTAGCCAATTGCATTCGTATTATTATTGTAACCGGCAACGTCATCAATCAAACCGCCCATGCCATCTTCTTCTTGATAGCGCATGGGTGTTGCCATTTTCTTACCCTTCATGACCAAACCTTCCATCGCTGTTTGGCTACCAGAGTTCTTGGAACGTTGAAACGCCTGAATTAATGTTGGTTTGCCACCAACACTCAGCCAGCTGATTGTTTTTCTTTGATAAATGGCTTGCACCTGTTTTACAGAGAGATTATTCACTGGATTTTTCTTATTCACAAGAAAAACAAACGCTTCGCTCCCAAGTTTTGTTAAGTTAAGGTGAATATGCTTCTTTTTGGCCGCCTTAACTTGCTCGCTGGAAGGTGCGGCCATAAAGACGACATCCGCTTTTTTATTAATCAAACTATTAAAAGCCTTGGGAGTCGTTCCCACTTGAATAATCTTGGCAGCCTGCTTGGCATTGAGACCAGAATAGATGGTTTGCGCAACTGCCGAATAAATCGGATAAGCTGCAGTTGCGCCGTTTAATCGCGGATAATGATCAGCAATTTTCAAGTTGGCTGGCTGATTCAAATGCGCCAATTTTTTATCATCTCTGAAAGGTCGATACTGGTTCAAATTTAACTCACTGGAATTGCTGGTGTACGTATCCACATAATGCTGGCTTCGAATTATATGCTGATACACAGGCGCTAGACTAACCAACAAAAGGACCACGAAGCCAACCCTGTATCTTCTTGGTAGTTTAAAGAAATGCTTCAACGAAAGACTGTCCCAAGTCACACCCAGGATGGCAGACCAAAACGCCCCAATGAAAAACCAAGCCAAGTTGTTGTATAAAGCTAGTCCACTGGCAAACAAACTCGCCAAATTATAGGGCATCACCAACAACAAGGGGTAAAGTTCCGGAATTTCTATGTAATTGAAGTCAAATAGCCACATGACTACGACAAAAACACCAAGATAGTAGAGTAACGCAATCAAAAGTGTGCTTACCTCAAGTCTAATTTTATTTTTGAATTCATATTTTTTATTGTAGTGATGCCAACTTAATCCGTTAAGGAACAGGGCTGGGATCAAAGCCCACCACCAACCCAGGCCAAAGACACCCACTGACCCAACGATTAGCGGTGTCCAGACAAAGCTTCTAATCAGTAACCAACAAAAACTCGCTCGATTCTTTTTCCTTATCAACCTTATTTCCCTCCAGTACAGTTCTTTAATATCTAATCATTTACAAGTTATTCTTGGTAAACTGCAATTCAATTGTAAATTTTGTGGCCGTGGTCTCAATCGTAACCGTCCCGTTCAGCAACGTAGTCAGTTTTTTTGTGATATATAAACCTAAGCCGGCATTTTCAGATTTACGGGCAAGATCCTCCGTGTAAAAACGATTGGTTAGCCGTTCTGGATTTTTGATTGGTTGCGCCAACTTATTGGAAAAAGCAATGCATAACTGCTGATCATCTCCATTAAGCGTGATTTCTGCTGCCTCAGTTCCATGCTCCAAAATATTACCAAGTAAGTTTTGAAAGATTCGTTGCAACATATCACGATCAGCCACCCACCAACGCCAGTGCAATACACAGCGCTATTTGATCATAATTATTTAGATCAGTCTATGGCCTATTAGTGAATTACTGTCTGACAACACCATATGAACCACAAAATCTGGCAGTGATTTCAAATGTCACAATTCTTCATCCAAAGAAATCAACTACGAAAGTTGATTTCAGGTTTTATAAATTAAATTTTAGATTCTTACCATGCAACTACTTTGAGTTCAGGCCATTTAGATTTCCACTTAATCGCTTTATTCATATAGATTGATTCCGTAATCATTTTTTTATTAGGACGCACAATTCCACTAAAAACATCATTCAAGCCATAAGGTGCAAAAGCCTCTATATCTTGCTGTTTATTAAGATATACCCCCAAAGAACTTGCGGTAGTTGGCCATGTACTAATTGCATCCTCAGTGCTTACGTAAGGATTTATCTTTTGACCGAATCTATGCTGATACCAAAGGTGCACACGAGCCTCATTTTTAACATCTATATTATATTTCTTCAAAGGAAGTTCGGACAATAACTGATTGCGAATTTCATTTTCTTTGGCTTCGCTTAAATCTGTATCAAAATAAACAATATCAAGGTCACTAATACCAAATCCTAAGTCTTTTGAGAAAATCTGGTTCCACACTGACTGGGTGATACTGCCGCCACCCACATAACTATTTGGTAAATTCAACTTGGAAATTGTCCGAAGTACGTTATATAGTTCTTGATCACGCATCAATATGTCATTCAGCAGTTTTATTTGCGCATTTAAAGGTACATTCACTCCACTTTGCATCAAAACACTCCTCCGCATTCATATCTTACGCACTAAGTTTTTGTATGAAATTTCGATAAACAGCTGAAGCCGCATTACCTGGGCTATCTGGAAACATAAATTGAGGCGCTTTACCGGCAGCAATCCATTCTGCTGATGCCAATTCATCAGATAATTTCAAATTTTGTTTCGCCGTTTTACCAATAAAACCATGCATTAAAGCATTGTTCTTTCCAAACCAATACGTCCCCGAATATTCAAGCCTGTTTAAACTAAGACCTAGTTCTTCTTGCACCTCACGTTTAGCAGCAGCCTCTGCACTTTCGCCAGGTTGCATGTATCCAGAAATGAACGATGCATAACGGTGCGATAAGTAAGGCATTTTGGCCAACACAATTTCATTATATTCATTAGCTACAAGCACAATCACGCAATCGGAAAAAGTCGGAAACCAGTAACGATCACAATGTTCACAATACGGTGTTAACCCATCGTCACCAGCAGCCTTATCAACTAATATTGTGCCACATACCGGGCAATAACTGTATTTCATAAGACTTCAGCCTCCATGTCTATTTTGGTTCTTCTTTACTCTTATTCATTCTTCTAAATTTAAGCTGTGCGTTAATCCTCTGTGCTGTCAATCGCCAATAAGTGCGTAGTGCGATCCAAATACAGACATATATAATCATGAAATTAATCAAAAAAATAACTAAATTATTGCCAACTAACCAATTCCAATGAAACAAAAGATTAAATCCACTCACGCTCAAAAAAGAAACTATAATCAGAATGGTCAATTCACCCTCGTCGATAGCATCAGCATTGACCTTACTTTAATAAACTAAATTTCTTAGTTAAGTTTCGAACCACTGTGTCTTCTCCACTGATTGCAATTCCAACCGGATCGGTTTCCTCTAGTTTACTACTTGAAATTTTCGCTGCATATTCTTCAAATTGGTTATTAAGTGATTGACCCGTAGCTGTGAACACAACACTCACCACCTGATCGTTGGCAGTCAAGCTTTTAGCGAGATTTGCAATTTGGCCTTTGCCACCTTTCAACACCACTGTGCTGTATTTAATACCTGCATGAAGTACTTGGTCTTGATCAATAACTGGATGCTCTGAAAATACGGCAGGGTCTAATTTGGAAATTTGGCCCATTAATATCGCGGCCACATTACCAACTTGACCAATAGAAAGATTTCTATCCAAAATTATTGCATTTCTCTTCATAAGGGATTCACCTCGTTCATAAGATATACATACTATACCTATTGTTGGTAACTAAAACTAGCAAAAGTTTTGTTTGTCCAAACAATTCAAAAAAACAGCCTAAACCATTTCATGCAAAATTTTTGCGTAAAATTGGCTTAGCCTGTTTTTTATCAGTAATTTATTATTTATTAGAAACTAGTTATCCGCATCTGTATCGTCATCCAATCGGGCTTTTAAAACTTCAATCGCCTGGTTAGTCGTTTCGATCTCTTCAATCACTTCCGACAAAGTCAGACCCTCGGAGCTGTAGCCTTTGTACGTAGCAGTCACGTATTCGTTTTCTTCCAATTGGCGAACACGTTCCCTCAAGTTGCCCAATTCTTCAATCATTTGGTCGTATTCACGATCGGTCATTTAGCCTACCTCACATTCATCGTTTTAACCAACTATTTTCCTAAGCTAAAGCTTCTGGTGCATCCAATTGGGGACCTTTCCCTTCACGTGCCAGCACCCAATCATCATAGTTCCATTCTTCAGTTGCCCGTCTCGAACGCATATAGTCCCACTCCGATTCACGTTCAACTTCCATAATCTGCCCACCAGGCCCAATCGTCACCCAGTTGTAGGAACCATTATTATGGGCAAATTTTATCCACAGCACGTCAAAATCGATTCGTTTTCCCTTGCTAGTTTTATAAAATCGTTTTAATCTGTCAATTCTCATAAATTGTAACCCCCGGGCATAATCTGCGTCCAAATTCTCCCAAACATCGGTGGCAAGTTGCACCAGATTGTTTTCAGATGGAAGCGGTAAACTAGGGTTTCCAAAAAAATTATTGTAGCTAATCAAGCGACCATCTTCACCATAAACTAAGGTCAGATGGGCATTATTGGAAACGACCTCTTTTTCTTGTTGATAACGTTCAACGCGAACTTTTTCACGATTGCGCTGTCGTTGTGTCGAAGAAACTAATTTAAATTCATCAGGAATTATTAGATCACGATCGATTTGATTCTTAACTAATACATACTCTGTCATATCACTCACGCTCCATTTTCTCTGCAAACTATTGAGTTTTCAATCTAATAACGCATCCAATCCAGTTTCCATTTTCCCAACTAACTGTTTCAAAACCACAGCTTCTTTGGGATCTAACGTTTCAACGACTGCTTGATTAATCGTCGGGAGGCAACGGACTAATTGATCGTACTTTTGCGTGCCAAGTGGCGTCAACTTGATAATGCGCGTACGACCATCTACTGGTGATTTTTCTTTTGAAATATAACCTAATTTGATCAACCGATTTAATCGCCGGGTCACATTACTTGGATTGAGGTAAATTTGTTTAAAAAGCTCTTCTTGCGATAATTCGCCCATATCGCCCACTTTTAGCACAAAAAAGTAGGTACTTGATGTCAAACCCAAATCCTTTAACTCTTTATTCATATACTGACTCACCTTATGTGAAACTGTATTAATTGCCCTAAGGTAACTATCTAATTCTCTTTTTGCCATGTTTGAAGTCCTTTCGAATCGCGTAAATTATATAAAGCAGTGCCATGCCTAATAACAATAAGCCGACCGCATATGTCCAACGTTGGGCAACTAAAAATGAACTTTTGGACACGCCAATTGCGGTATCTATTTCGCGATGATTGATGATAGATAGCACGCGATAAAAAATAATGGTCGACAATGTTGTGCCTAGAACTAAACCAAATTCGCGCACTAATGAATTGGTTGAACCAGCCATTCCCCGTAATTTTTCAGGTACCGACTGCATGATAATCACACTGTTGGGGGTGCCAAATGTGGCCGTTCCGACAGCCATGATAGCAGAAAGCCCAATAAAATAAAGCGGCTCGGATTTCCTAGTTAAAAATAATAGTCCAATTTGAGTCATCATAAGAATGCTCATTCCAATAGTCATTTCCACATGTTGGTCATAATGATCTGAAATGTACCCGGCCATTGGGGATGCAAACACTGACACAACGGGAGCAACCATTAATAAAATCCCTGAGAATTGCGTGGAATAGTTTAAAACAAGCTGTAAATATAACGGAGCTAAAATTGTAAAAAAGTAAGAGACAATAAAACTCAAAAACACGACGATAATGCTCTTTCTAAACATCTCATTGCGAAAAATTGTGAAGTTCAATAATGGTCGCAATGCTTTTTGTTCTGTTTTGACAAAACACCAACAAAAACCACCTAACAGGATGAGCAGTCCCGCCAAATAGGCAATGTGCGTATTCAGCTGAGTGGTCAACAAATATAAACATGTCGCAGCCAAAGCAAGGAGAATTGCACCATACCAGTCAATCCCCTTTTCTTTATGGCGTATACTTTTCGGGAAAACTAAAACCTCTATAATCAGACAAATTATTCCAATTGGTAAGTTAATCCAAAAAATGTAGCTCCACGGAAAACTGCCTAAAATAAGTCCACCTAATCCGGGACCTGCCAGTGCACCTAGAGAAATAAAAATACTTTCAACACCAAACGCACGTCCTAACTGTTTGGCTGGAAATGTATCGGTGACAATTGCATAGCTATTAGCCATGGTCATACTGGCACCAATTCCTTGAACAAAACGGCCTCCCAATACAAACTCGATTGTGTGTCCAGCTCCGGCTAAAAATGAACCGACCAAGAAAATAAATGTGCCAATTTCAAAAATTTGCACTCGTCCGTATTGATCACCAAATTGGCCAAATAATAATAACGTCGCACAAATGGTAATTAAATAGACCGAAATAATTAAGGTTGTCGTACCAGTTGCTGCATTTAAACTCTGTGCAATTTGAGGAATCGCGATAGCCACAATGCTCCCATCTACGATCACCATGAAAAAGAATAATCCTAGTACCGATAATATCAACCAGCGTCGTTTTTGTGATAGCATTTGACCACCCTCTCGATGGTATCATGGACCAATTTATTTGCTTAAGCAAATAAAAAGGCTTGGTTTTGTCAAACTCTTTCAAAAAAATTATATTGTGACATCCTACAAATAACCTGCCAACACTATTCTGGAGAATTCGAAGTACAAAGTTAGGACTGGTAGATTTAAAAGTTAATAGAATTTCGTAACTTTTCTAAGTTAAGGGGTATTTTAATTACAGAGGCAATCTTCATTAATTTAAATTAGTAATCAAATTTTTTTAATTCAAATAACGATGTGCTACATTTGGAGTACAAAAGGAAGTGATACAAATGCCCGCTACTGATCGTATACAAGTACGTATTGACGCTGCTATAAAGAAACGTGCCGAAGAAAAACTAAGAGAAAAGGGCTTTACAATTTCTGAATTCACAAGGATGATCCTGGCAGATGTTGCCAATAACAAACTGACCGTGAGAATTGAAACTGCAAACAATCAAGTAAACGCAAGCCTTGCTGAAGTTGTAAAAAGATACTGACAACTCAAAAGAAATCAAATCGTATTCAGATATAGACTCTTTGGAAAGGGAATTATTTAAGTAAATGCAAAAATTCACTTTAACTCCTACCAAACAATTTAAAAAAAGCCTAAAACGGGTAAAAAAGAACCCACGCTGGAAACCAATCTGTCAAAAATCATCAAATTACACCGAAACCAATCCGTTACCATGGCGATACGTTCTTCAATGCTTTATAGAAGACTCTGAAATTCCGGATTACTTTACGCACATCCACTAATGGTCAAACAAAAATACCCAGAACGCAAGTAGCAGTCTGAGTATAATTTGAAAAGCACATTGCCATAATACGTCTCTGTAAGCTTTTAACTTAAAAATGATTTGGTTAGTATAAAAAGTATTTGTAACGAGCGTCCCCACCCCTATAAAACAGCCATAGCCTCCTAAAGTTTAGGGATCCTATTCTTTTTCCTTTGCCACCACATTTATATTATTACTGACTACAAATGAGCTTGGCGTTTCATTCGCTAACACCATACTGGACAATTTTGGATACGAAACGGGGGCAGGTAGATAATAGAAAGTTGGCATTTTTTTGTAATAGTGCCATTTTTTTAGATCTTTTTGATTGTACAACCGTAATGGCAATAAAATCAGGTACTTTTGTCCATCCTGAGTTGTCATGAAATAATACTGATCACTTTGATATCCCTCAGAATTGGGAATTGCCCCTTGATAATAACCGACTGAAATCGTTGATGTGTAATCATAATCGTATTCAAGTGATTCATCATCACTTAAAGTGGATTTGGTAATTTTAGCAACTGATAAATTCAGAAATTCAGCCCGCTGTTTAATAAACGCACGCCACTGGTTATCAGTATACTTAGGTTTGTAAGTTGCTTTTAAAAACCGCTTTTTGAACGTTCGGTTTGAAATCCTTTGACTATGAGATCGAGCTTTGTCGGCCTTTTCCTGTTTTTGGTAAAGACTCTTTGCATGCTTTTTAAGATAAACCTGTAATTGCTTGGCATCTTTAACGCTCAAAACATGTTTGAAAATCCAATGAACCGCTGAATCATACTGCTGTTGTTCGCGTTTGAGTGATGCCTTGGATTCCAAGGGCTTACTCCCTACCTCATAACTAGTATGAGCAGCACCCAAAGAATTTGTTCCGGCATTAATCAAATAAGTGCTAGAGAATTCAGCACGAGGTTGTTTACTAAAATCATCATCGTTATTTGAGTAACTCAACCTAATTTTATGTTTACTAAAATCACCGCCGAATCGCACCACAAAGAGGTCATCACTATCCTGACTCATAAAATCTAGGAACCCTCGACCCCTTATCATCTTCAATATATGTCAAATTAAATATCATTGCCGACCTATTTTTCGTCTTTGGCACCTTAATTGGTTTTTTAAACGTGATATCGTATTGGTCATCGGTTCCTTGATCCTTCGCTACTGTTGCAATCGGATACTTATTAAGAAATTTCTTAGCGCCATCAGTTGACCCGCTGAAATCAATAGCAAGAAATCCAACTATCAACGCACAAACTACGACCGCAACTGAAATCACAAGCGTCTTTCTTTTCATCTTTTCCCCTATCGTCTTTCAAATTCGTTTTTAAGTCATAAATTATGGTCAAACGTTCTAATCTTAGTATTACTTTTCCGCCAACTTACGTGACCTGGTCAATTTAATAATCGACACGATCGGAACAACTACGAAAGGAAGCACTATTGCCACGCCAACCATCGCCGAAATTGATAAGTACATCACAATAAAGAAGAAACTGTTATAAACACCATAAAGAATAACAAGGAGAAATAAATAACCAATTTCGCCAAGCCAAATTTTAAATCTGGTTCGTTTAGGTGCATTCTTAGTAAACAACGGCAATGCAAATACCACCATCGCACCGATCAATTGTAGAAACAATGCGATCAACCCAGCATTATAAGGCCACTGAAGCATCGTTGTTGAAGTCCCAATCATTTCACCTTTTGTCTGCAGCTCATCTTCAACAAACCAGACTGTCTCGCCAACAATTAGTAAGGCATATGGCAAAATGCAATTGATCCACAATCGGTAGTTTCTGGTGAACCAACGGCTATCTAATTGATAATTTTCCGGTTTATAATGATAAGCCAGCCAACCAAATACAAGTCCAAGAAGCAGTGCACCTACCAAATCCAAACTCATAAAGCTGGTTAGCAGTAAAGCAGAAAGTCCGCTCGACGCCACGCCAAAAACGAGCATCAGACGCATACCAACAAGATAAATGGTCACAATCAAGCTCACCATCGCCAAGATAAAATATAGACGGGCTTTTTTCATCTTCTCATCCTCTATTTTCAATTTTTTATATTAGGTCGTAAATTTGACCCTTCGGCTAGCTTATTTAAACAAAACAAATGACGTCTTGTTGTTATGAAGCTTCGCAAAACGTCATCTCAAAACTACTTAGTTTAAATAAAATAATCAATCAATTGAAACAATCCTAATCCCACAAAAAAGATTCCGTAGATATAGGTCCAAATTCGGTTTGGAATAAAGGACAGTGCTGATCGGTCTTTAACTTCAACTTGTTGCAAAGTTTGCTCATCAACAAAGACTCTTTTTTCTTTAGAAATAAAATACTTGCAGAATAAATAGTTAATTCCTGCTGATACCAGTCCAAACACAATCAGTGTAATCCCCGTCTGTAATAAAGTTGCCATATTCGTGCTTTCTAATGCACCTGAAATTAGACCAACACCTAAGCCGCCGAGCATTCCAGAAACTAGTACTAAAAGCCATTTTCCTCGCCACACAAGCATATTAATTCCTCCTAATACTTCAATTATTAATATGATATTACAGTATTTACTGCTTATTGACAATAGTAATTTAAGCAAATTTGCAAGTTACTATTAGATAAAAAGATTTATCGAGATCAGTTAAAAATTTGAATACTAGTTTTTCACAAATCCACCTCGCAAAGTACGCTTCCACATTGGGGTAGAACATTGAACTAGTTTTTGCAAAAAAATACCCAGCCACATACAGCGGCCTGGGTATAAGTTGAAAACCTATTGTAATATTAATACCTTTTTAAAAATTGAACTAGCAAACCAACAATTATGGCTAGCATTACGGCGCAAAATGCTAAAAGAACCACAAAAATAATCGAACCCTACATTAACCCAACCTCATTTCAAAGATTAGCTAAATTTCCGATGCATTCCTACATTCACTGCCAATGACCCAGCGAGAAACAGAATCACGGCAACGTTAGAAATCACTGCAAACACAGTGGCTGCATTCAAAAATCCAAAGGCAATCAAGACAAAAAGCCAAGATTGAATTGCTAGCCAAATGACTACACCATCTACTAAAGAGAGTTTAAATAATTTGATATTTAAAATATCCAAAAACGCTGGCAACCGAAATTCAAAATCACTAACTACTTTTCTACACAGATGGTAGCTCACTAAGCCAAGTAAAACCTGTGCTAGAAAGAAAACAACTAAAATGGCAACCAAAGAATTAACTTGATCTCCAGTAGCTACTGTAATGGCATATACTGGGTGACCCCAGAAATTAATCAGTGTCGGAATTTGCGCCAGAATATACTTTCCAAAATAGACAACTGTCAAAACCTCAACAAAAATATTCACTAACATAAATGCACTAAGTTTGTATCTGAACTTTATCATAGTAAGCCTCCATCCCCGCTTGTGATCTCATAACTTCAAATTAAAATGTAAGCGTTTTATTTGCAACTTCATTATACTAGCAATTTATGAATTAGCAAACTTCTAATTTTTAGTGCTACAAAATTTTTTCAATCAAACAGTGCATACTGTTTTCTAAAAAATCCAAAACAATAGACCTCAAGTTTTTTACAACCTGAGGTCTATTGTTTTATTTCGTGTCAGATCCATACACAATGGTTTGGACCTTCTTCGTTATTTTGGCTATCTTAGGGAATCCACTAAACCCGCTTTGGCCATGACCATGTGTCATGACAACTAAAATGTAGCGTTCGCCATTTGGCAAAGTCACAATTCCAGCATCATTATTCGTGTCATTCAAGAAGCCCACTTTATCGGCCACCTTCGTCCCACTTTCTGCAGCTTTAGCGCCAGCTGGAATTCCAGTTCGATAAATTTGTTTACGCATTAAAGCCAAAATTTTCTTCTGATCACTACTATTCTTAAATGGGCCTTTCGCTTGGCTCAGCTTTTCCAATAAGAGCATTAGGCTGTGGCTGGTCGTTGTCGCAACTTTTGTTTCTTGAAAAACGGGATTGTACCAGCCCTGTTTCTTAACAAAACTATTGACCGTTGCCATGCCATAACTTTGTAATTCATTATCCGCGTAAGTGTTGTCACTATTCACGATCATTTGATAAAAACCATTAGTATTGGTGGCTGTCCAGCTAAACTGCCCTTTTTGCTTTTGATTCATCAAAAAAGCACTGATGAATAATTTAAACGTGCTGGCCGCGACTTCCGGTGTATGTGCATTGGATGATTGGGTTGTTAAGCTACCTTTTTCGTAAACCGCCGCGTTCTTTATCTTCTTAGTAGCCTTTTTAGAAGCCCCCAGATTATAAAAACTAACGCTTGTGGTTCCGTCTTTTGTCACTTTATTCAGATAAGTTTGCAGCTGAGACTTAATTTTTTGGCGTTGTTTTACCACTTGTGAACTTCGCGAAGCGTTATCCGCCTGCGAAGCACTGCTAGCCGCGTTGGAATTTGATTGTGCACTACCTGAGTTTATTTTGATGTAAATTAATATAATCAAGAGTACTCCCATTACCCATGGGAAAGCTTTGAAAATAATTCTATTAATACTAGGTTTATTATTTCGATTCATTAATTTCAATCCTTCAGTGACGACAACCCAATTTTTTTTCCCCAATAACAAAGTTGTGCCTCTTTGATACTCTCTTTCAAGAATACTACTTAACTTGCATGTTTTGAACAGTCTTTTAGAAGCTTAATATTAACGTTTCATTACATTCCAAAAAAGTCTAGATACTCAGTAAAACACACCCAATTTAACTCGCGCTTCACGACTCATTTTGTCAATCGTCCAAACGGGTTCCCAGACCAAATTGATTTTTACCTGCTTAACTTCATCGGCCGCCATCAGTGCATCAGAAATGGCATTATTTAACAGATCGGTCAGCGGACATCCCATCGTGGTCAGTGTCATTGTCACTGTGCATAAGCCCGTTTCATCAACTTCAACGTCATAAATTAATCCCAAACCTACCAGATCAACACCAAGCTCTGGATCAATAACAGTTGATAAAATTCGAAAACCTTGATCTTTAAAATTTTCTTTTTCTAAGGTCATTCAAGGTACCCCCTAACCAATTGCACCTTCCATTTCAAAACTAATCAACCGGTTTAATTCCACCGCATACTCCATTGGCAATTTTTTCGTGAAAGGTTCCACAAATCCCATGACAATCATTTCAGTAGCTTTTCGTTCGGAAATTCCCCGACTCATCAAATAATAGAGTTGCTCTTCCGAAATTTTTGATACCTTCGCTTCGTGCTCCATTGAAACATTACTATTCAAAATTTCATTGTATGGAATCGTATCACTAGAAGAATCATCATCCATAATAATGGTGTCACACTCTACATGAGCAAACGAGCCGGCCGACTGACGCGCAAACTTAACATTTCCGCGATAATCAACAATTCCGCCGTCTTTAGCAATTGATTTTGACACGATGGAAGATGACGTCTCAGGCGCGTTGTGAATCATTTGGGCACCCGTATCTTGATCCACATTATGACCGGCAACTGCAATCGACAACATGGTTCCCCGTGCGCCTCTTCCGTTTAAATAAACAGAAGGATATTTCATGGTTGTTTTGGAACCGAGATTACCATCTACCCATTCCATCGTGGCATTTTCAAGTGCCTGCGCTCGTTTAGTTTCCAAACTATACACATTGTTTGACCAGTTTTGAATGGTGGTATATCGGCAATAAGCGTCTTTCAACACATTCACTTCAACGACCGCGGCATGTAAACTATCTGTATCATATTTAGGGGCTGTGCAACCTTCCACATAGTCGATTCGACCCCCCTCGTCCACAATAATAAGTGTCCGCTCAAACTGACCAGAATTAGCGGCGTTAATCCGAAAATAAGCCTGAACGGGAATTTGTGTTTGGACACCTTTAGGAACGTAAAGAAATGTGCCACCGGACCAAACAGCCGCATTCAATGCAGCAAACTTATTATTCGTGGGTGGTACAAGTTTGCCAAACCATTTTTTGAATAGTTGCGGATATTTTTGTAAAGCGGTGTCCGTATCTGTAAAAATAATCCCTTTCTTCGCAAAAGATTCGCGCATATTATGATAAACCGCTTCGGACTCATATTGCGCGGAAGAGCCGGCTAAATATTGTCTTTCCGCTTGCGGAACGCCTAACCGATCAAATGTCTTTTTGATGGTTGCTGGCACATCATCCCAGTTTCGAAACTTCTTATCCGTTGCCTTTTGGTAGTACAACATATTTTTCAAGTCCAGATCATCCAGTTTGGGACCAAACTTTGGAATGGGCATCTTCTGATAAACTTTATAAGCCGCCAATCGATAGTCTAACATCCATTTTGGTTCATGCTTTTCGGCCGAAATTTGCCGAATAATTTTTTCATTTAAGCCTTTACCAGTTGAAAAAACAGGCTTCACATCATCATGAAATCCATATTCGTAATCTTCTGTTGCCATTGTTAATTACCTCCTTCCAAAGCTTCTTGAGCTGCATGCCAAGCTAAAGTGGCACATTTGATTCGCGCGGGGAACTCCGCCACACTGCCTAAAATTTCTGCATCGCCAAGCCATGCTTTCGCTTTTGTTGAAATTTGCTTGCCCATAACCAACTGAAAAAAAGCTTCACAACCTGCAACTGCCTCAGTTTTAGTTAACCCGGCAAGCGCATCTGTCATCATGCTTGCTGATGCTTGTGAAATGGTACAACCATTTCCTGTAAAAGACACCTGCTGCACCTTGTCGTCTTTCATTAAGATAAAGGCACGAATATCGTCGCCACAGGACACATTATGTAATTCCACACTAGTCGTCGCATCCGGTAACGCCAGTTTGTGGTGGGGATGACTTGCATGATCCATGACGACCGCCATATATAGCTGATTTAATTTATTTAGACTCACCTGCAAAAAACTCCTTCACCATTTGAATTGCCTGGACAAAACGATCCAGATCTTCAACTGAGTTATAAAAACTCAAACTTGCCCGAACGGTGGCTTGTACCCCTAACGTCGCCATTAATGGTTGCGCACAGTGGTGACCTGCTCGAACCTCAACGCCTAACATGTCCAATCCAGTGGCCACGTCATGAGGATGAAGCTGACCTAAATTAAACGAAATGATCCCCGCATGTTGACTAGCCTCTTTTGACCCGTATATTGTGAGCTTGTTAACAGCAGTCAGTTTCGGAAATAAATAAGCGGTTAATTGCTGTTCTCTGGCGTTAATTTCAGCCATGCCAATTTCAGACAGATAGTCAATTGCAGCGCCTAACCCAATAACACCACCAATATTTGGGGTTCCGGCCTCAAACTTCCATGGTGCTGCTTGCCAAGTGGCATTCGTGCGGCTAACACTTTCGATCATTTCACCACCAAATTGAACGGGTGGCATTTCTGCCAGCAATTCTGGTTTGCCATAACACACACCAATGCCCGTTGTCGCCAGCATCTTATGACCAGAAAAGGTCAAAAAATCGGCATCTAAATCCTGAACATCAACTTTTTGATGGGCAACAGATTGAGCAGCATCCACCACAATATACGCTTGATGTTGGTGGGCTAATTTTGCGATTTCTTTAATGGGGTTAGTCACCCCAAGTACATTGCTGGTTTGCGTGATTGCCACAAGCTTCGTTTTATTTGTTAATTTGTGTTTCAAATCAGCCATGTCTAAAGTCTGATCCGCATTTAACTCGACATATCTCAAAGTTGCGTGTTTCCGTTTCGCCAATTGTTGCCATGGAATCAAATTACTGTGATGTTCCATAATTGTAATCAGAATTTCGTCGCCTTGAGTTACCACTAAATTGCCAAAACTAGTGGCAATCAAATTTAAACTATCAGTAGTGGACCGGGTATACACAATTGATTTAGCACTCGGTGCATTAATAAATGCAGCAACTTGATTCCGTACCTGTTCGTAGGCAGCTGTTGCCTCGTTAGCCAGGGTGTAAACGCCACGATGGACATTGGCATTCGAGTGTTGATAAAAATCACCAATCCGATTCAAAACTTGATTAGGAGTTTGCGAAGTCGCTGCATTATCCAGATAGACCAAGGGCTCATCATTAATTTTGCGTTTTAAAATCGGAAAGTCATGAGACAAATTTTTAAACTTATTAGGCATTGGGCAACTTTCTTTCTAAACTTTTTTGGAAGCTTTGACGTATTTGAGGATTGGCTATTTCTTTTGCCAATTCACCAATAAATCCCCGGACCACTAATCGCTTGGCAGTTGGTTTTGATAGGCCACGACTCATTAAATAATACAATTGTTTCTTATCCAAACGGCCAACGCTAGCAGCATGACCTGCTTCCACATCATTTTCATCAATTAACAAAATGGGATTAGCATCCCCACTAGCCTTGTCTGATAACATTAAGATGCGATTTTCTTGTTCCGCAATCGTCCCATGCGCCCCGTGGATAATTTTGCCAATTCCATTAAAGACTAATCGTGATTCATCCAAAATGACTCCTCGCTGTCGAATTTTACCCACAGAATGGGGAGCAAAATTAGTAACTCGCGTATTCATACCCTGTGTTTGTTTTCCAGAAGTGATGGCCGCATTGTTAATTGTGGCAACTGCCCGTCTACCAACCAACTCGGCGTTCATTTCCGCAATGACGTTGCCATCGCTAAAGGATCCGATCGACCAATTAAGATGCGCATTTTCACCAACAGAAGCTTGACGATTCAAATAAATTGGTTGAGCGGCAGTAAAATCATCCAAATTAATTAAATTCAAGTGACTATTGGCCTCTAAAACAATTTCTGAAATTCGATGGCCGGTTTTGGCGGTTCCTGCCCCATTGCTCTGTATCCCAATCGTCGCCTGTGCGCCTTCACCTAGAATAATCAGGTTATGACTTATTTCCTGCTCAAACTTTGTCTTTGAGTTTTCCGGTAAAAGGATTGGCTTCGTTAATTTTGTGTTTGCAGGAATATAAAGAAAGCTCCCAGCATTCACAAAGGCCGTACTAAAATTAACCAATCGATCTGTTAAAGTCGTCAGTGCTTTTTGAAGATAATACTTTTCCACTAGCTTTTCATGCTTCATTAACGCCGTAGCCAACGTGCATAAAATATAATCATTTGTACTACAATCCATCTCTTGATCGATAGACGGTTTAACTTGAGTCATTAGTTCGCCTAATTGCCAATCTTCATAATGAACTTTGGCAAACCGGGGCAATTTAGTATTCCGATAATTCTTTAAAGCAGTTTTTCGAATATCCGTAAACCAAGCAGGCTCATTTGGAAATAAGCCTAACTCTGGTAACTTTTTCATTATGGGTTCACTCATCTTCGTTAGACCTCCGAATCAACCAAATCAACATGAATTCCTAACTCATCTCGTAAACCAGAATAACCTTCATCCTCCAAGCGATCGGCCAATGAAGCATCCCCCGTTTTTACGATGCGGCCACCCATCATAACGTGCACTTGATCAGGTTTAATATATTTCAAAATTCGTTTGTAATGGGTAATCATCAACGTTCCAAAATCTGGACCCATAACATGATTCACCCCTTTAGAAACAACTTGAAGCGCATCAATATCAAGCCCGGAATCCAATTCATCTAAAATGGCAAAAGTCGGTTTAATCATCAGTAATTGCAAAATTTCATTGCGTTTCCGTTCGCCACCAGAAAAGCCCTCGTTTAAATAACGTTCTGCCATGTCACTCGTCATATTTAAAATGGCTAACGCACTATCTAACTGAGTTAAAAAATCTTTAATTGGAATTGGGGCACCTTCTGGTCGGCGGGCATTAATGGCAGCACGTAAGAATTCCATGTTGGTAATGCCTTTTATTTCTGCCGGATATTGCATAGCCAAAAATAATCCTGCACGTGCCCGCACATCTACCGCTTGCTTTAACAAGCTTTTACCGTTCAATAAAATGTCACCCTGTGTCACGTGGTAGCGGGGATTACCCATAATGGTTTCCGACAAGGTAGATTTTCCTGTGCCATTTGGACCCATAATTGCATGAACTTCACCGGTATGAATCGTTAAATTGACGCCGGTTAGAATTTCCTTCATTTTTTGAGTATCCTCATCTTTAACTGCCACATGTAAGTCTTTAATTTCTAAAGTTTTCATTCTCTGTCCTCCATTATCCCGATACCGCCACGCCAAGTAATGTCCCGATAAAATAGGTCACTAACGTGGTAAAAACACCCACTGAAATGTTTCGAATCACCGCCTTATAAATCGGTGTTCCAGCTTTTTGATAACCAATAATCGCGTTGATCGAAAGAGCTGCAATCATTGCCAACGACGTATTCCAAACTCACCATTGACTAGTTGAAAGACTGATTGCCAATAGTGGGATTAAAGCCCCACATAAAAACGAAAAGAAGGAAGCCGTAGCAGCATGAATTGGATTTAAGACATCAATTTCTCTAATCTTTGTTTGATAGGTTTCTGAAGTTTTGTAAACCGTGCTGGCTTGCCCTTGAATACTTAACCGGTTCAGCTGGACCTCTTTTTGGGCGCTTACGGAAATAAATTCACCACCAGCCATCGAACAGGCCCCAGCAAGCATACCGGAGACGCCGCTGATGAAAAGTGTATAACTGTTTAAATTGGCTGCTGCTGCTCCCAAAACAATTCCAGAAACAGAAATAATACCGTCATTGGCTCCTAAGATTCCCGCTCGAATCACATTTAAACTATCCCAAAAATGAAATCTTTTAGTTGTAATCAATTTATGAATTTCTAACATCTAATTTCTCCAATCTTATGTCGTCCTGTTAAATTCTTAATTTTTTTGACGAAAAATGCATGAATCGGGAGCATCAAAAATTCATGCATTCAAAATAAATTTAGTTACCGGACTAATTTATCCCAGATTACAACTTTATGGGTAGCCAACGATTTTGGCACATCGATAATACGCTGATTGGCGCTCCCTCGAAATTGAAGGGTTAAATCTTTTTGTTCTTCCAGAAAACGCCCGTCAACCAAAATATCCAATAGCGACAACATTTCCAATTTGTCGTCTGAATCCTTCAGCAATTCATCCCAGGTATAACCAGACCAAGACCAAATATCCTTGCTATGACCAAATTCTTGACGCACCCGTTTACAAATTCTTAGGCAAACTTGGGTATTCAAAAAAGGTTCACCACCCAATAAGGTCAATCCCTGCACATAATCTTGACTGAGATCTTCAATAATCTGATCTTCCAATTCTTGAGTGTAAGGTTTGCCATAGTGAAAATTTTGTGCCGCCACATTGTAGCAACCAGGGCAGTGAAATGGACAGCCACTCACATATAAGCTACAGCGAACACCTTCGCCATCCACAAAGTTAAAAGCCTTATAATCGGCAATATACTGGAGACTAAGATCTTTAGCCAACCACTCTTTCGGAGTCGGATTGTTTGGACCGTGCATTTTTTGCGGCATTCTTTATCATCTCCATCGTTAGATTTTTTCTTCGTGAAGCAATTTCTACGTGTCGGCCATGGACCATTGGCCGTTGTTGCGGATTTCCCAAATATCCACAGGTTCGTTTGACGACATCGCAATATTGCGGATCGTGGTTGCCACATTGTGGACACTGAAAGCCACGAGCAGTCGCTTTAAATTCACCCTTAAACCCACATTTATAGCACTTATCAATCGACGTGTTGGTTCCTAGATAGCCCACATGATCATAGGCCCAATCCCAAACTGCTTCGAGAGCTTTCGGATTTTGCGTCAAATTCGGATATTCACAGTAATGGATAAAACCACCCGAAGCGTATTTAGGAAAGTCCTGTTCAAAGGTTAATTTTTCAAATGGGGTCGGATGTTTACGGACGTCATAGTGAAAACTATTTGTGTAATATTCTTTATCTGTCACATTGGCCACTTTACCAAACTTCGCAATGTCGTCACGACAAAAAGTATCCGTCAAGGACTCAGCTGGCGTGGAGTATAAACTATAATGATAACCACTGGCCTGAGCCCACTCATCACATTTCTGTCGCATGGCTTTCACAACTTTTTCTGCAAATTCGTGCGCTTGGGCATTGTGCTCCCAGTTTTCACCATAAAACACAGTGCACACTTCGTATAACCCGATGTATCCTAACGAAACAGTCGCCCGTTGATTCTTAAATAAGTCATCTACATTCCCATCGGCCGGTAATCGTTTGCCAAATGCCCCATACATATACAGTAATGGTGCATTTTTTGGCTGTGCTTCTTTCGTGCGTTCAATACGATAGGCTAAGGCTTGGTGACACAAATTCATCCGTTCATCAAAAATCTCCCAGAATAACTTTTGATCACCATTAGCAGACAACGCCAACCGAGGTAGGTTTAGCGTGACGACGCCTAGATTCATTCGGCCTGAGTTTACTTCTTTGCCGTTTTCATCATGCCATCCCTGTAAAAATGACCGACACCCCATTGGTGTTTTGAAACTGCCCGTTAATTCCTTGATCTTGTCGTACATTAAAAGATCTGGATACATTCGCTTCGTTGAACATTCAACTGCTAGTTGTTTAATATCGTAATTGGGATCAGTTGGCCGTAAATTTAAGCCACGTTTCAACGTGAAAATTAACTTTGGAAAAATAGCCGTTCGATGCTCTGTTCCCAGACCCTTGATCCGAATTTCCAGAATTGATTTTTGAATTTCTCGTTCAATCCAACTAGTGCCCAGACCAAAGTTAACGGTGGTAAACGGTGTCTGCCCTTGTGAAGAATATAAAGTGTTGATTTCATATTCCAGTGCCTGCATGGCATCGTAAATGTCCTTACGTGTTTTTGCTTTGGCATAAGCCGCTTGTTTATCAGCAGCCACCCACTTTTTGGCATCAGTTAAGTGTTTTTGATAATTAATCTCCGCATAAGGAGCCAAAAGCTGATCAATTCGGTTGGCGGAACAGCCACCATACTGAAGTGAAGCCACGTTCGCAATGATTTGTGCCATCTGGGCCGTAGCGGTTTGAATGGAGCGTGGCGAATCTACTTCGGCATTACCAATTTTGTAGCCATTTTTTAACATGCCATCAAAATCGATCAAACAGCAGTTAGTTTCGGGAGTCACGGGTGAATAGTCCAAGTCATGCCAGTGAATATCACCCCGCAAATGAGCTTTAGCTACTAATTCTGGCAACATTTTAAGTCCCATCGCCCGACTGGCAGCGCCAGCCTCCAAATCTCGTTGCGTATTAAAGATGGTGCTATCTTTATTGGCATTTTCATGGACAACTTCGGCATCCCGTTCAAAAACTTTTTCAATTCTTTTTTGCACATTCGTGGCATCGGCAAATTTTTGCTGATCAGCTAAATAAAAATCTCGATACTTTTGGGCTGCTTCAGCGAATCCCTGATTTTTTAATTGGGTCAGAACAGCATCATGAATATCACGCGTTTGAATAACTGTTTGATCATGAAACTGATCATACAAAGCCTCATAAATTAATTCTCTGTCACTTTCATCTGGTAAAACCTTGGATAAGCTAAAAATTAACTTATAAGGATGAAACTTGGCCGTTTCGCCATCTCTTTTTTGAACTGGAATTGTTCGTAATAGTCCTAATTTGTCTTTAATTGTTGATATCATATTGTACCTCCTACTGCTTTATATATTATCTATTATTGTGTTTTAGTAAGTAAAATACCACAACTTGTTGTGATTTTATCTTATGTGCATACTATATATAGTAGTCCTTTTGAGTTCGTTTGTGTATCACTTTTTTAGTCGATTTTCTAACCAAATATCCACAATGCCGTTTCGCCGCAGATTAGCGACCCAAACTTTTTTTATTTATTTGAAAGCCTTCCCACTTTGGGTACAAAAAAAGGATTATGACAAAAACTAAATTTTTGTCATGATCCTTTTGCTTAAATTTTTATTATGTCGATCAAACTTTATTGAAGTGCTGTAACTACTTCAAGTGTTGCTGAGAAATAATTCTTTTTTTCAATCTTCTTTGGCAATTGTTTAGCCGTCTTCTTTTGCAAACTAGTGTATTTCATTGTTTTTGCTGCAAAGTTAACCGGAGCAGTAAAGGCCGTATTGGTGTAACTATGAACAGCTCTTCCAGTCAAAGTGTAAACAGCTGTAATCTTCTTACGTTTGTTAAAGAAATTCAATTGTTTCTTTAACGCGTTTTTTGTCACGCTATCTTTGCTGATTTTATAAGTTTGTGCTAACCGCCATGGCACTCGGCAAGCATTATAACCATACTCATCATCTTGTGCACTCTCGATTTGATAAGCCTTGAATGCCGAAAGTTTGATGCTCTTGCCAGTTACCTTGATGAAATCAGGGAACAAGCCAGACTTGTGACGCGCACTTAACTTCTTAACTGCTACCTGGCTTTGTTTGGCTACTTTTGTCCAGGTGCTATCTTTGGTGTAACTTGCAAATGTCTTGAAGTATCCCGTCATCAAATCAGACGTCCGAAGTTTACTCTTATCATAGCTGCTGGTTGCCCAGTTACCCATTTTTGGCAAGTAAGTGGTTGTATTAATTTCTCGTTTTTTGATAGCCTTTAACAAAGTCTTGGCCGCTGCTTTGTAATTTGTTTTCTTACTTCCCCATTTTTTATCAGCTAAAATGAGTGAATAAGCAATATCCAAGTCACCATCGGTCGCACTATTTTTCTCTGAACCAACACTCTTCAATTTTCCTGAACGACTCGCTTGTCGCCACGTCATAAGAGCATCTTTACTGGAAATTCGATGGGCACGATAATAAGCGTACATTTGATTATATGTGGTGTGCGTATTTGCACCCTTTTTAGCAGCTAAAACAGTTGCCAACATGCCATATCCTTGACCTTCGGAAGTGACGTAAGTTGCCCCTGATCCATTATTGTTCTTCACATACTTTTGAGATTTTCCACCTACATAAGCTTTCTTCCACTGATTATATAAGGTAACCGCTTGACTCGTTTTTGCTCGTGCAGGTTGTGCCTTGAGATTGGTTAATCCCACGACCACCCCTGCAACAATGACAAGTCCTAAGAGGCTCACCCATAATTTTTTCTGCTTCAAACTTAAGTCCCCCTTCAATTAGAATAACCTACTTTTATTATAGCTATAATCATTGAAAGGTGTAACAACTAGCTTGAAATTTTTTTAAATCAACTACCCTATCATCCAGCCACTAAAATTCAATGCTATTTAGTGGCGCGTTTTAATAGCCAGGTCAGGCCAATTGCCAAAATTCCCATCAAAACTCCTGCATATGGTGTCATTGCCAGACCAGTAGTTTCCACAATTTGACTGCCTAACCCGGAGCCAATCATAATCCCAATGTTAAACGCCGAAATATTCAAGGCAGATGCTAGTCCAATATCTTCGGGATGATCCTGTTCAGCTAATTGCACAATAACTAATTGTTCACCCGGCACATTCATGAAGGCAAATAATCCCAAAAGAAGGACCATCAGTAGTCCCATCCATTTGAAACTAATAAACACACCCAAGAAGAGTTGTGTGATAGTCAACAAGGTAAACATCCACAAAAGACCAGTTAGTGGCGTTTGATTTGCAAACCGCCCACCCACTGTGTTGCCAATAGCCACCATTAATCCGTAAACAATCAAAATAATCACACCCGTACTTGGCTGAAAATGCATCAAACGGGTCATAATTGGGCTGATATAGGTGTAACTCGTAAAGGCGCTCCCATATCCAAAAATAGTTAGTAATAGTGCTAACAATATTTTTTTATCAAAGATAAGTCTGCCAATATTTTTAATCTGAATGGGTCTACCCACCGGTAAATTTCTAGGAATCAATATCCAAGTCGCTAATAAACTGACCAAGCCAATTAAAGCTAAAAATAAAAACGAAAACCGCCAACCAAAATGTTGACCAACAAACGTTCCCAGTGGTACTCCTGTGACGGTAGCCACCGTTAATCCCGTGAACATCAAGGCAATGGCACTCGCTCGTTTAGAAGGCGCCACCACATCTGCGGCGATCACACTAGAAACTGACATGAATAAGCCATGAATGACTGCCGCAATCAAGCGACCTACAAGAAGCCAGGCAAAGTTTTGTGCACTAGCCGCCATTAAATTGCCCAATATAAACACGACCATGATACCGACCATTAGCGTATGGCGATTCCATCGAGCTGTTAGAATTGTTAGAACTGGTGCTCCAATCATGACACCAAAAGCATATCCCGAAACGGTTAAGCTCGCCATTGCTAATGAAATTTTAAATTGGCTCACTAGTAAAGGTAATAAACCCACGCTAATGAATTCGGTTGATCCGATGGCGAAGGCACTAATCGCCAAAGACCAAAGAATTAGCGTTGCGTGTTGTGTTTGTTTTTCTGTCATTTGATAACCTCCCCAAAATTATGTCGCAAGATTTTATTATAGAGGTTATAAAATGGTCCACAAGTACGCACTTTACAGTCAGATAGTTACCTAAAAGTAAGAATTAGAGTACCTTTTGATAGTATGGGCTTTGGGTATCTAATAAATTAATTTTTTGGCCCGCTTTTCTTTGCCGTTCAATATGTCGTTCGCCCCAGTGGCACATTTGATCCGTCAAATCGGCCAATGTTTGACCATAATCTGTTAAGCAATATTCAACCCGGGGTGGAATTTCCGGAAAAACTTCGCGATGGATAATGTCATCATGCTCTAATTCGCGTAACTGCTGGGTTAAAACCTTTTGGGTAATGTTTGGAATCACTCTCAAAAATTCACCATTCCGCATGGATTGGCGTTTTAAATGGCATAAAATAATTGCCTTCCACTTACCATTGATCACGGACAATGTCGCTTCGACCCCAATGTTGTACGTTAAAGTTGGTTGTTTCATAATTGCAAACTCCTTTTTAATTCAAAAATAAAAACAAGTCACCAATTATTTCACGATAACTTGTTCATAAGCTTTATGTTGCCCCTGCCAAGGAGTTTTATTATAGCATTTCTTCATTCATTTGACGCGTTGCAAACCTTCTATTTTCCGATATAACCGATCCACATCCCAATCAACAAAATGACTAAAACAAACGTTGTAATCCATACATACAAATGATCCCGTTCTTTCACAAATGCATAAATAGAAACCACAACCCGTAAAACGGGGGTTAGGATCAATAGAAATAGCCCCAACATTAGAATTGCAAACGGCTTTAGTGCCACAATTCCACTCAAAATTGCCTTGACCGTGGTGGGATAAAAATTAGCCGCATAACCAGTTTTGCCAGTGAACACAACTAAGAGGACACCGACCAAAATAACGGCCGCAGAAATGAGTACGCCAATTCGGAGTACTTTGCCGATAATTAACTCAATCTCGTTCATTTCTTCCATTTTTTTTAATTCTTCAGCTGTTTCTGGTTGTTTATTTTGTGCCATTAGATTGTCACCCCAAATCCTTTAAGAAACATTTGTAGTCCAATATAAAAGAGGATGGGAATAAAAATCATCCGTAAAACGCGGGCCCGTAAATGTTTCATAATTCTCGACCCGATCAGTGCACCGACCAAAATGCCAATCGCAAGAGGCGCCGCAATTTCTGGTCTGATTGATCCATTAAAGAAATAAACAGTTGCACTAGCCGCTGCGGTAACTCCCATCATCAGGTTACTAGTGGCACTTGAAGGCTTAAGTGGCATCTTCATGATGGTATCCATTGCAATGACCTTGAAAGCCCCACTCCCGATTCCCAGTAGTCCACTCGCTAACCCCGCACCCAGCATCATAGTGAACCCACCTGGAACATTTGAAACCTGATAGTCGATTTTTTTATCAATCGCATTATCATAATAGCTACCGTTTAATTTCAATTTTGTTGACAAAGAATCAGCCTGAATGGCTTCCGTTTTTTCTTTGCCAGCCCTCATTTTTCGATACATATTCCAAGCTGAAAACAAAAGCAAAACACCAAATAAGACATACAGAACGGCTGATGGCAACACGCCGGTTAAAACTGCCCCTGCAATGGCACCAATTGTCGTCGCAATCTCTAAAAACATGGCCACACGTAAATTAAGCATGTCATCTTTTAGATACGCTACCGTTGCTCCAGAACTTGTTGCGATGACAGAAATGATGCTTGCTCCAATTGCATATTTAATATCAAGCCCCATCAAAAGTGTCAAAACAGGTGTCACAATCATGCCACCGCCAATTCCAAAAATTGCACCGAAAATGCCAGCTCCCAGTCCGACAATAATTAATAGTAAAATTGTATTTATCATGGATTTTTCCTCTCCCCTTGAGTTCTCCATAGCCTGTTACTAAATTCCATAATAAAAGAAATTGCGCAGGCAATCAATAAACCCTGAAGATTCAGTTAAGATTTACTGCCCCTTCAAGGTTAGCTGTTCGTAATTTAATTAGTGTAACATACTATGAAAAACGACTTAAAATCCAAAATAAAAATCCACCGACTGCAAAAATTAGCCACCAGTAACGCGCCAAAAAATCCCAACCGTTCAAATGATGTGGTGTTGTGTCAACTTTATACATTGTTTGCTCAGTTCCACGAATTAACTGATCCAAACTAATTTCAAAAACATTACTCAAATCAATTAGATTTTCGACGGTGGGATATTTTTCTCCCTGTTCCCACTGGTTTACGATTGTTTCACTTACTCCTAATCGTTCGCCCAAATCTGCTTGAGAGAGCTTCATTTCACGTCGATTATGATAAATTTCACTTTGCAGCTCCATCGTCATCACCCTTTCAACTTAATTATGATGACTATAAGATATTAAGTAAAGAAAGGTGATTATTAATTCTAATAAAAAAGCTTTACAAAAAGAACGTGTGTTCGTATAATGGTTTTTAAAAGGAGTTGCTTGTGTTATGAAACAGTTATCTGGAAAAATTTCATCGTCGATTAAGGTTCTCAATCTAACGCCCCTTGTGCGTTTCGAGTTAACTGATTTACAAAATCAAAAAATCAATTGTTTAGTCCACCAACATGCACTCAATTTTCCTGCCATGGCGCAACCCAACTCTCGGATTGCAATTTATGCACATTACAATAAACGCCACCAATTTGTCGTCCAAAAGTTTATGGTTCAAGCTTCAGAAAATAATGATTTTTTCTCACATTCAGCTTAACTTTAAAAGTGAACCACACTAGGTGTTGGCTGTTGAATACCACTTTCTAGGATTTCAATATCCAACAAAGTTTCTTCATCACTAACCAGTTTTTCTTTACCATTGATAATACTGTCATATAAGGAATCATAAATCCGTCCATAATCGCCCTGCAAAGATGGGATTTGTTTGGAAATCCAATCGCCATTTTGATTATGATATTTAACTTTACCGTATTTATCAGGGGTATCTAAGCCAAAATTTAAGTCTCCGGGCATAATTCCTAGTTTAAGATCATTTTCCTGCTGATCAATATCATACTTTACGTATGATCCAGCTGTTCCATGTAAAATAAATCGCGGATTTGGCATTGCCACTAACGGATCCGTTTTGACTGTGACCTTTAGCTTGCCATAATGCAAATCCATTTGATAATAATCATCAAGCGTACTCTTGGTATTCTGAATCGTGCGAATATCGTAGGCAACTGACTGGGGTTTCCCAAACAAGGCCAGCATTTGGTCCAGCATATGAATTCCTAGTCCATAAAATGTACCGTTAATTTTATCACCAGTGTGAACACTATTGTCAGGTCGATATTTGTCCAAGTGAGATTCAATCTCTAAAGGTTCACCTACATACCCTCTATCCAAAACTTCCTTTAAGGTGAGATAGTCGCTGTCAAAGCGCCGATTTTGATAAGGCATTGCAATTAGATGTTTTTGTTGGGCCAATTTTAAGAGCTGTTCCGTTTCATTAGCTGTTTTGCAGAATGGCTTTTCTACCAAAACATTTTTGCCATGGTTTAACACCTGTTTAGCAAAATCAAAATGTGTATCAGCTGGTGTACAAATGGTAATCAACTGAATTTCATCGTCATTTAAAACTTCATCCAAATCCGTGGTGAAGGTAATGCCCATTCCTTGATAATTTGCTTCTCGTTCAGGATGACGGCGATGATTATAAATATACTTTACTTCAATATTTTCACGCTGTTTCAGGTAAGGTAGATGGTAACGATTTGCACTTTTTCCAAAACCAATAATTGCCATTTTTAAAGTCATTTGAGTGATCCCCTTTTTATTTATTAACTTCATCATAAGCGAGGTAGAAATCGTTTTCAACTGACTTGATTCCATCTTTTCTATTTCACGTTTGTAGCGAAATAAAAAGCAACTAAATTAGCGAGTTAGTTCGCTAGTTTGGTTGCCAGTTGCCAAATCAACAATCACATTTATTTTCTAATCTTACCAAACCCATAATACGACAAAGCTCCAAATGGCGGTAAAACAAACACCAATGCGCTCCAGATTAATTTATTGCCGCGTTTGAATTCATGACTTTTTAAAATATCAACAAGCGCAAACAACTGAATTAAACCACCCAAAACAACAATTGGCCAATACTCTTTTTTAAATGCATGATCGTTCTTCATTAGCTTCACACTCCTCATTTTTATTGTTCCAATAAACACAGTATGAGCTATCTTGTAAGCGTTCGCAACTATTATTCTTATTTAACTAAAGGTTGAAAGTATCAAAATCATTATATCAGTGTGGTGATCGCAAAGAGTAGACTTAGTCTGGAAGCAAATGGGCTCAGTAGTGTCATTTATCTTAGCGGGTTTCGCTTAGATAAAGGCCGAGCTTGGAGACCTCCAAGTCGTGCCCACTA
>NZ_BJWE01000006.1 GCF_007990205.1 Pediococcus parvulus
GTTACGCTAAATGGGTATAATAAAGTTATTCAAACTAACTCAAAGGAAGTTGCCTAAATGAGCTCTAATAAACTTGATAATTTAGCAAAATTACTTGCGGATCCAAAGGTAAATCGAATTTTGGAGGCGGCTAGACCCAAAAAGGGGATTACTGTTAAGCAACTCGCTAAGATTTTAAAAGAAAAGCCATCTAACCTATACTATCCAATTCAAAAAATGACAGATTTTGGGCTCTTAAAAGTTGTGGCTGAAAACGAAATTAAGAATTTAACTGAAAAAGTGTACAGTTCGGCATCATTGTATAAACGTTCTCAACAAAAGAAACTAGGCCTTAAAGAAAATGAAATTGATTTAAGTAATGAGTATGTTTTGAATCATACGGATGATCTTTTAGAGTTTTTTATGATTAATCAAAAGCGAATGCTAACAAGCTTTGAAAAAAATATGGATTTTATCCAAGCTGGTGGAAAGGTAAACGAAGTGAATTTTTCGTGGGCAGTGTCCACTCTTGAGCTTTCTAAGCGAGGGCAGATAGAGCTATTAAAAAAAATAAATCAGTTAACCACTGATTTTAAGGATCCACATCCAGAAGATCCTCAATTTTCCTTTAACCTTGATATGACGTTATATTCTGATGATGAGCCAAAGGATAAATAGATTTTTATTAAGGATAAGTGAATTTAACAATCAAAGCTTTTCAATTGAATTAAAATATTTTTGTGGTTAATGAGTATATTTTGCGTAGAATGTTGATGCCTGATTAATTAAGTACTGTTTTGATATAATGTTTCACGTGAATCAAAAACATTTAGCTTTTCTTTTTCCATAATAGACAACATTAAAATTCTTTATTTGTTTTATTTTGTAATCACAAAGGACAGAAAGGGTGTCTTTATAAAAAGCCGGATAGCTTATTGCTCCACTATTGTCAGCGGCACATACCAAAACAACTTTTTTCTTAACAGCATAGTTAACAGCTTGCTGCAATTCACCATCGCTATCACTTCTAGTACCCATGCTTATATTAATAATATCCGGATGGAATTCATTTATGCTTTTTTTGATACTAGAAGCTAAGTCTCTCGCCCGAATCATATGGTTATCATTAAAAACTTGTACGGAAATGATAGTACTTTCTTGTATATAATTATCAATTATTTTTGTAACCGCAGAGCCATGATTCATACTAGAAGTCTCATTTTTTGAATTGTAACTAGATGAATTATATCTAACTATTTTATTTCCGTTTTGACTTTGGAAGGAATAGCAGCCCCCGTCTAAAACAACAATTTTCAAATGCATCACCTCCAGATAGTGCCATTCTGAATACAACAAACGCCTTCAATAAAATTTTGAAGGCGTTGTATTGCTATAAATATAATTAACCAACCGTTTCCTTGTAAAGTTTTACAAGTTCATCAGCGGTTTCAACTGGTTTCTTAAGTTCCTTTTTCATTGTAATTCATCTTTTTTCTTTATGTAACTTATGACCTACTTGGAATCTTTGTAAGATTCAATAACAGGACCGGCTACAGCTACTTGTTGTTTTTGACGTAATACTAAGTTTGAAAGGATTTCTTTTAAAGCCATCAATTTATTTGTCATAAGTCTCACCTCCTTTCAATTCAATCAAATTTTTAATAATGTTTACCGTGATCTTAGGAGTGGCACCCAAAAGTTTTTGAGTACTATTGGTATCAATTACTATGTTAAAAGCAGTTTCTAATTCAATTAAAAAATTTACCATTGATAAAGAATCCATGAATACTTTCTGATTATCCTTTTGTATCACAACACCAATGTCAGAATAAATAGAGCTAATTTTTAGCTTAATTTCATTTTATGAGATTGTTTTAATTTTAATCGCCTTCCTTATCATCATTTTCTAATTGACTACGAATTTACCATCATTATTTATCTTTGGCAAGGTGAAACGGACGCTTTTATTAATATTTGAGAACAAAAACATTAATATTTGATTAGCTGTTTTCCGCTTAAATAGGATCGTATTTGAAATTAATTATTTTAAATAACCATATAGAGAGAATATCGGTTATTGGTAATTTATATGTGTTAAAAAACAGGCTTTAAATTCTCCTTCTACTGAGAACTTAAAGCCTGTTTTTTATATTAAAAGCAAGTTAACCTGCCAAGATTAATAATTAGTGAAAGCCTGTGGTAAGTTCTTTTAACACTCACGACAGGCTTTTGTAACATTGGTTAGTCATAAATAGGAGGGGTGCCCAATGAATTCTCAATTTTCATATTTCCCCGTTAACAATAACAATGAAATTGCTAGGAATTTACTGTTTCATGCTTTTGTAAAGTTGCTTGCCAGTAAACCGATGACCAGCATTAGTGTTGTGGAAATTTGTAAAACGGCTGGTGTTGCTCGTTCAACATTTTATTTTAACTTCCATTCTAAAGAAGATATGTTTGATAAATACCTTGATAGTCAACTGTACGTTATGACGCGGCGCTTACGTAGGGCTGGTAAAAGTCCACATATCAATGGTTACAGCTATTTTGTTAGTTATTTACAATTGCACAAATTTTTAATTGACTTGCTAATCAAAAATAGAATGGAGGAAACTTTATCTGAACATTTGTCTACGATTGTAAAACAACTATTGCAACAAGATATTTTTATCAAAACTATTAATGCTAAATTCCAAGTTAGTTTTATTACCGGAGGCTTAATCGCCGTTATCATCACCTGGGCGCAACAAGGATATAAAGAAAATAATCAGCAACTCATGAATATTATCCTGAATTTACTGCAAGTCTTTAAAAAATAAGGAAGCACTGGTTTCAAAAACGGCACAAATTGTTCCTGTAACAGTGAGCAAGAATTTTTAGTAATTTCGAAACAACACATTTGGGGGTATGTATTTGAAATCCGAGATTGAAGTGACCAAAATTTTTGTCCGTTATGTTCAACAAGCCATTATGCACCGCTCGTTTACGCTGTACAGAAAGGAAAATCATAAAGTAGAAATTGTCTCTTATGAAAATTTGGTTATTGAGAAGCTACTGCATTATGAATCACCACACATGCTGGAAAAAATGAGCTTTAATAATATCTGGGAAATGGAGAACTTCATTGACAACAATCAACTAGCCATTGCAGTTGGGACTCTGAACACACGTCAAAAGTTTATTCTGTATTGTAAGTTTGTTGAAGAAGCCTCTGACGCTCGGATTGGTGACTTATTGGGAATTAGTAGCCAAGCCGTGAGTAAACAGAAGCGTAAAGCAATTGACTGTATTGTTGAACACTACTTTGATTAGTACGAAAGGAACTCGACAACATGGAACCCATTAATTTAGTCCCATTAATCTTAGCTGCTCAATCTGGCGATGAATTAGCCATGGCCGACTTGTTAACGCGGTTTAACCCGCTCTGCGTAAAATATGCACGATATGGTCGCGTTAGAATGAGTGATGACTATTATCAAGAATTACGGATATGTCTTGTAGAAACTATCTATAAATTCAATGTTCAAAAATTCATGACTAGCTAGCACATAAAAAAGATTGGCAAAATCGCCAATCTTTTTTTGTTTTTGGTTTCAAATTTGATTTTTTATGTGCCTGTATTAAGTGAACAGGAGTTAATCCTGTGTGCTCTTTGAAAACTTGATACTAACTGCTAAAGACATAAATCTTTAAGCGAGCCCGATTAGTTTAGCGCGATGACCAGCAATGTGAGCGATGACTGAACTTAATCAAGGTAGATTTACCACCTACTGCGTTAACCTTAAAGATGGATAATGATACTTCTGCGAAGCTCCCACGTAACGAGGAGAGGTGCGATTCCTATGTGCTTGTTGGTCACGAGCCTTTAGCGGTTTGTTGTTTCTGATTCTGATATAATGAACTTGCAAAGTCTCACTTTCAAGTTCATGCAACTATGAAAGGAGGTCTTGCTGTGCCGTTACTAGTTACTGTCACGAAAAGCGATTTAGTCGCGTTAGGTTATGGCCCGTCACGTTCAACTGATATCATCAGACTGACTAAGGCCGTAATGGTTAACAAAGGGTTTGAATACTATCGTGCTAGAAAGCTCGGCCGGGTACCGGCATCAGCAGTTGAAGAAATTTTAGGCATTCCCATTAGTGAGCTGATTGTTCCCACAAGCGGTATCTCTACGGTTAAGGAGGAACTATCTTGACCACTAAAGATATCTTTAAAAAACAAAAAAACGGAACGTATGCATTCAGAGCTAATATCGGATTTGATTCTAAAACTGGTAAACGTGTTCAACGACGTGGCAGTGGCTACCGTACTAAAATCGAAGCCAAAGAAGCCTATCGTAAAATGATGGCCGATGGCCTCGATAAGTCAGCAGAGTTATCCCAAATGACTTTTGAGCGTTTTGTAAATGATATTTTTAAGCCGTGGTACAAAACACAAGTTAGACCACAAACTTATAAACATCGTTCAGGAATCATAAACAAGCAACTATCTTATTTCTCAAATTATCTAGTTGACCAAATCAAACCGTTAGATATTCAAAAGTGGCAGATTATTCTGTTGAAAGGCCATTCTCCATCGTCTGCACGGGCCATTAATCTAATGCTAGCAAATATTTTAGAACGAGCGAAAACCTTAGGAATTGTGGAAACTAACCAGGCTCGAGTAATTGGGTACATCAAAAAGCAACAATCCGAAATTGATTTTTGGACCAAGGAAGAGTTTCAAAAAGTGATTGACCATACCGATAAAGCCGGTACCTATACCCAACATTTTGAATTTATGGTGTTGTGGTTCTTATTTATGACTGGTTTAAGAAGCGGTGAATCACGGGCCTTGTTATGGGACGATATCGACTTTGTCCATGGGACAGTTGATATCAATAAAACATTAATTTTTTACAATGCCAATGACTACTACTTCTCCACGCCAAAAACGCAAGCAGGTAAACGGGTAATTGTTTTAGATGCACAAACTAAGGAATTTTTACTTGAATGGTACGAAGACCAAAAATTAATGACGAGTTCTAAGTTTGTATTTTCGCTTGATGGTGTACCAACGCCAACAATGACCTATACACGGATTGTTACTGCTTACGCCGAAATTGCGGGTGTCCATCGAATTACCGTTCATGCGCTACGGCATTCGCACGCATCAGTGTTAATTGACATGGGAGAAAATTCATTAGCAATCAAGGAACGTTTAGGCCACGCGGACATAAAAACGACACTCGGAATTTATGGTCATCTGTACCCCAAAAGTAATCTTGAAGTTGCCAGCCGATTAAATGGTCAAATTAAGGCGCCACAGTGACAAAAAACTTAAAAACGCCAGAATGTGCCATTTTGGTGCCACTTGGCATATCTAACGCTTCAAAACATTGATATTAAAGAGTTTCAACGCAGTTGTTATGTTTCACGTGGAACAACACACAAAAAGATGGTCTGAAAAAGATCATCTTTTTTAATAACAAACTTTTAACGATTGTATCAATCACTGATTCCTTGCGGTAGCTGCGGTTGAGAAGAGTTTTTAGGCTGATTCAGTAATTTTTGTCTGCTCAAGGTTAAGACTACTGAAGTGGTGAAGATGATTAATAAAATACCAGTAATGGCAAAGATTGGCAAAGCTGACAGATGATCAAATAAGAAACCAAATACAATTGTCCCAAGTGGCATTAATAACATACTGATCGTGCTAGTTAGTGAGAAAATCCGTCCTTGCATGTGCTGCGGGATTAATTGTTGCATATACATGCCCAAAGGCGTGTTAATGAAGACCAATATTATACCGTTTAAAGTATTTAAGGCAATAAAGTAAATGGTATTTATATCGGCAGATAAGTTTAGAATTTCTGGAATTCCTACAGCAATGAAGACGAGTGATAAAAAGCCGATGTTTAAATATGAAATTAGAACTGGATGGTGTTTTAATTTCATTAGGCTCAATAAAATTCCTCCAAGAAACATCCCAACGGCCAGGGATGAATCTGTGATCCCATACTGGGTGCTGGACAATTTCAACGTTTTAACCAGGAAATAGGGTTCGCCAACGTTGACAGCAGAGAAGAAAAAATTAATGGCTGCCGAAGAAATGATTAAAATACGCATTAAACGTTGGTTACGTAAATATTGAAAACCAGCGCGAAAATTCTGCCAGACTGTTTTTGTAGAGCTTGCATCTGTTGATTGAGGTTTTTGCTCTTGAATTGCATTCTTAAAACGAAGAAACATGATTGTGAATAAAGCAATTAGTTCAAATCCAATTTCAATAAATGCAAAATTGTCTATAGAAATCAATGTATAGACGAGAGCACCAATAATTGGTGCCAAGAAAGAAGCTAACGACGAAACAGATTGGTTTAACGAATTTACTTTCTGTAGTTCATCCGAGTCAAATAATTGAACAAGGCTTGCAGTGAGCGTTGTACTGAGAGAATTATCGGTAATTTGAAGGATAACAATTAGGCCGATAAGTTCCGCAAAATATTGGGCTGGCCATAGCTGAAAAGTAAAACCAAATAAAAGTAATCCAAGACTAGTTGTGATTTGAGCGGCAATCATAACTTTACGATGGTTGAAAGTATCCACCACAAAGCCAACGAAAGGAGTCAAAAGTAGAGAAATAATTGGTCCCGTAATTAATGACACACCCATACCTAACGCAGAACCGGTTCGATGAAGAATATATAAACCGGTGGCAAAAGACAGCATGCCACTGCCAAACCCACCAGTGAACTTAATTATCAATAACCTAATGGTTTGTGCAGATAATTTAATTTTATTCATAATAGCATCCCCAATTTTGAAGTAAAATTGTCCTTCAATTATTGATTAATAGTTTCTAACGCTAAACATAATGAACTGTAATGTCGCCGATATTAAAGTTCCCGGTAATCGTGACTAAAGGTCCAGTTTTTGTGGGCTTTTCTCCTGTTTCAGCAACTTCAGTGATAAATGAACTTAATTTAATTTGTGTGTGCCATTCTTTGGGCACATACAGGTAAATCTCACCCATGCTTCCGTTGAGGCTGATATTGGCTTGATCAGCAACGATACTTGCTTGATCAAAATAAATTTTAGCGTCCCCCATCGTCACATTAATTGTTGCCTGCTGAAAATTAGCAGATTGGACGTAACGAATAGCACTCCCCATGCGTACATTGACATCGACGTAGGATTCATAGTCCGTTGTTGTACTTTCTGAATAACGCTGACCATTGCTATCGATCGTTTTATTGACAATAATGTGTTGATGGGGATGAACTTTTCGTTTTAAAGGCTGTAACACGAGTGATAATCCAATACTTAGGAGTAAAGCAGCACCCAGAATTGTCCAGGGAACTAAATTGGTGATGCCAAGGGGTTTCGCATAAAGAATACTGATAAAAGCCAGGCTGAAGACAGTGCCGCTTACGCTAAAGTAAGCCATGCTCTTGATAGTAGCAGCCACCAAAATTAAAGTTAGAAAAAGTGTCCACATCCCGATATGATAAGTAAGCCAACCTGCTTTACTAGCGATTAAGACAAAAGCACAAGCTAAGAAAAATACTCCCCAGAACCAATGACCCCATTTTATTTTTGTATTCATAATTATTACCTCATTTCATTTAATCGTTCTTGTAGTTGTTTGTAGTAACGGCGCGATGCGTAAATTTGTTTATGCGAATTGCGAAATGAAATCAGACAATTTGAAATGGATTTCGACAATGCATTAACTTGGTACAGATTAATTAAAGCTGATTTCGAAACTTGGAGAAAATAACCAGGAAGTGTATCAGCTAATTTGTAGAGATGCTTTGTACTCGTGTAAATATTGTCTGCTGTATGTATTTGTAATCGCCGGTCTGCAGTTTCAATAAAAAGGATACTATCCAACTTCAGAAAATATTCGGTTTTATCTTGATAGCACTTGATGGTGTCCGCAGTGGTTGATTTTTCCAACAAGTTTTTGAGATGTTGAACGGTCGCATCATCTTTAGGTGTTTTAATAACAACTTCTGGCTCTTGTAACGAGCTATCAATTTCTAGTCGCACTTTCATTCGCATTGCCCCCTTCCTGTTGCTTTGATATTATTAGACTACTTTTAAATGAGGAATGGAATACTTTTTGTTTAAGTGGCACAAAATTACGCGTAACCGGTTAAATGGTGAACAGCTGAGAATCTAGTTAAAAAGTTGAAATAGGTATCAAAGAACATACCATATTAGTGGTAAACTATTGCTAGTTTATTAGAGTATTGAGGATGAAAAATTATGAAGCAAAAATCACAATGGATATTACTACTGGCAACTTCAATGGTGTCATTTATGTCAACAATTGATGCCAGTATTGTTAATATTGCGGTGCCACAACTTTCCCACGACCTTCATGTTCCTATGAATGAAGCTGAATGGGTAGTGTCCGTTTACTTAGTGTTAATCTGTATGTTACTAATATTTTTTGGAAAATTGTCGGATCAAATTGGCCGTATTAAACTTTTTCAGATTGGCACTTTAATTTTTGTCATTGGCTCACTAGGCTGTGGCTTAAGTATGAATTTGCCGCTTATGCTGGGAGCTCGGGTAGTTCAGGCAATTGGAGCTTCTATGACTATGGCGACAAACTTCGGAATTATTACGCAAATTTTTCCACGCAATCGTCATGGGGTGGCATTAGGTGTTAATAGTTCATTTGTTCAGGTGGGAAATATTATGGGTCCGGGACTAGGCGGACTAATTCTTTCTGTTCTTTCCTGGCATTTTATCTTTTTCATTAACGTGCCAATTGGTTTGATTGCTTTTGTGTTTGGATACAAAATTTTTCCTAAAGAGCCTGCAATCCATGAGAAAGTACAAATTGATTTTCCCGGCTATTTGGCCTATGTGCTCGCAATAGTTAGTTTTTTCGTGGCCATTTATTGGGGTCAAGAAGTTGGGTTTGCCAAACTGAAAATCCTGGGATTATTCTGCTCAAGTGCCATTTTTATTGCCATCTTTATTTTTCACGAAAACCGAGTCGGCAACCCACTTTTAAATTTACAAATTTTCAAAAATGTGGGATTTTCAATCGGTGTTATTTCAACAATGCTAGTATTTGCGGTTGGTTATTTTAATAATATGATCATGCCTTACTATTTGCAGGAAACTCTGAAATATTCGTCTGCAGTCGCTGGGCTAATCTTGATGGCCGTCCCACTTTTGAATATTTTTTCAGCACCAGTTGGTGGCATGATTGGTGATCGAATTGGTGCGGACGAGGTTTCCTTAATCGCACTTGTGATCTTTTTAATTCCTGAACTGATTTTTATGTTCATTACGCCTAATTGGGGGATTGTTTGGCTGGTTATTGGGCTAATGTTGTTTGGTTTGGCGAATGGGGCGTTCCAAAATAGTCCAATGATAATGGGAAATGCTGGCAAACAGTTTCAAGGAATTGCGGGATCGATTGCGGCGTTGGCACGCAACTTAGGGATGTCAATTGGTCTGTCGTTGTCGACATCTCTGTTATATTTTGGTATTAGTCAAAAAGCGGGTCGGCATATTACCACGTACCCAGAACATAATCCAAACTGGTTTGTTTATGGTATGCATTTTAGTTATTGGTTTGCGTTTGCTCTGATCGGAATTGCACTGGTTTTATTGATTACTTTAGTTAAGCATCAGAAGAAGGCAGTCTAAAAAAGCGAGATTAAGCAAAAGGATTTTTCTGCTTAATCTCGTTATATTTTCCGGATATTATTTCTAAAAAGTGAAAAGAAGCAAGTTCTGCTCAGAATCTAACTGCTTTTCCCCTTTTTTATGTTTAATTACCTAGTTATTAGTTAAAAATTTAGTTAATTGAACTTCAAAAATTGGTGTCCAAACTTGCTTGTAACCCATTTGGGTAGGGTGGGCATCGTCAGCCATAAAATAGGGACTAGTTTTAATCAAATTATGGAGGACAGGATCTGCCCAGAGATCGATGATGGCGAAATGCCACTTTTTCTGTAGTTGGTATAACTGACTGATCAAACTTGCATAATCTTGATCTGGCTTACGCATGCAAGTGTAGAAAACAACAGGACAGCGAAAATGGGCTTGAACGTAAGCTAAAATATCTTCCATGGCGCCAAGGGTTGTCTCACGATCAAAACCGTCAGTTTGCACATCTGGAGTAATTTGGCCTAGGTCTTTATTAGCCCGGCTATCATTTGTAGAGAGCTGACAAACAAAGAGATCATAATTAGCTTGATCATCAAAATCGGTTCGAAGGCGACTTGAATACGTCTTTGGTTCGAGTCCTGCTAAAGTGGTGCCACTGATGGCTGATTTAGTAGGAATAATACCGTCTTTTGTTTGCAAGTACTCTACAAAAGACTTGCCTTTTGCAGCTGCGCCATAGGTAATTGACGAACCTAAAAAGGCAATACGTTTACCATATAATTTGGAACTGGGGTTCAAAACTTCTGTTGAAGGAAGATAAGCAGGCAAATTGCCCAACATGATTGCTTTTAACGGACGGGGAATTTTGTGAATCCCAACGGCAGTCGCTGCCAATATACCAGTATTTAATAGGAATTTTTTCATGTGAATCACCTCAGAATTATTGTAGCACGGAATAAAAAGCTGAGATGAGTTTTATGAGGAAATAAGGGATGAAAATGAACCCTTGTAAAGTTGTCAATTTGGATTTTGACTATCAAATTATGAAGAATTTATATCAGTTTAAACTTTGAACGAGATTTTTGGCAGAGTTTGCACTAAAATAGAAAATAAATAAGTTAATTGAGGAGTTTCCATGAAAACTATAAAAAGTATTCTAAGTTGGGTAGTACCGATTCTAATTGGGTTAGCAATTGCTTTATTAGTTCGTAGCTATCTGTTTGAAATCGTACGGGTTGATGGCACGTCAATGGAACCCAATCTGGTTAATAATGAACGCGTTTTTGTTTTAAAACAAGAAAAGATTAAACATCTGAGTGTCATTGTTTTTGATGCCTATGGTGCTGATCCCCAAGCCACTCCAGGGACGGAGTATGTGAAGCGAGTTATTGGGATGCCAGGTGATAAGATTTCATATAAAAATGGCAATTTGTACGTAAATAACAAGTTAGTACCTCAGAAATTCATCAGTGCGCACGAACGAACGACAGGAACAGAAATTGGAGCAGAAGCGACAGATTGGAACTTAGCTTCTGTGGCGAAAGCCCGTGGCTGGGGGAATAAGCCCGAAAAGGTGCCAGCTGGTGAGTACTTTGTGTTAGGTGATCACCGAACTGTGTCTAACGATAGTCGTTATTGGGGTTTTGTGAAGAAGAGTGAGGTTATGGGAGTCGTTAAGGTCCCATTCTGGGGTAGTACCGCTGCTAAAAAGAACGTCAATGACCGAACGAGTGATTATTAATCAACTAAACAAATTAGTGTTGAAAACGGATAAATTCCGATTTAACACTTTTTTTCTGGAGAAATTTGCTATTTGCGGAGTCTGCACTAAAATAGAAAATAATAAGTTAATTGAGGAGTTTCCATGAAAATTATAAAAAGTATTTTAAGTTGGATAGTGCCGATTCTAATTGGTTTAGCAATTGCTTTATTAGTTCGTAGCTATCTGTTTGAAATCGTGCGGGTTGATGGCTCATCGATGGAACCCAATCTGGTTAATAATGAACGCGCTTTTGCTTTAAAACAAGAAAAGATTAAACATCTGAGTGTCATTGTTTTTGATGCCTATGGTGCGGATCCCCAGGCCACTCCAGGGACGGATTATGTAAAGCGAGTTATTGGGATGCCAGGCGATAAGATTTCATATAAAAATGGCAATTTGTACGTAAACAACAAGTTAGTGCCCCAGAAATTCATCAGTGCAAACGAGCGAACGACAGGAACAGAAATTGGAGCAGAAGCGAAAGATTGGAACTTGGCTTCTGTGGCGAAAGCCCGTGGCTGGGGAAATAAGCCTGAGAAAGTGCTAGCTGGCGAGTACTTTGTGTTAGGTGATCACCGAACCGTTTCTTACGATAGTCGTTATTGGGGGTTTGTGAAGAAAAGCGAGGTTGTGGGAGTTGTTAAGGTTCCATTCTGGGGTAGCACCGCTGCTAAAAAGAATGTCAATGATCGAACGAGTGATTATTAGTTAATTAACAAATTAGTGTTGAAAAGGGATAAATTCCGATTCAACACTTTTTTTAGGAAAAATTTGCTATTTATGGTAAAAGTATTAAAATATGATTAGTTTATTCTTAATTTTATGTTTAATTTTGGAGGTGCCACATGGGAAAAGAAGTTTCACAAGAAAACGTTGCTAAGTTTCGAAAAGTTTTTAATGAGGATAACCGCAATGCTGTTGTCCAACGGGCAGCTACAAAAAACGGTGTTTTAAATGCCAGTGAAGATATTGCCGCTAAAGTACGCTTAGATCACACTTTCTCCGTTGAAATTGATACTGGTAAAGTTTCCAACCAGCTACATAGTGGTCGTTGTTGGTTATTTGCGTTATTGAATACCCTTCGGCATCAAGTTGCTGATAAATATAACGTCAAAGATTTTGAATTATCTCAAGCTTATTCTTATTTCTGGGATAAGATTGAACGAGCCAACATTTTTTACGAAAATATTATTCGCACTGCTGACAAACCAGCGAATGATCGTGAAGTTGAATTTTACTTAGAAGGACCTGGTGGTGACGGCGGTCAGTGGGCAATGGCGGCCGGATTAGTTCAAAAGTACGGGGTTGTTCCTTCATCTGTGATGCCTGAAACTTTTAATACAAATGATACGACCGGTTTCGGGGGTGCTTTAAATAACAAGTTACGTAAAGATGCTATTGAATTACGGGAATTAACAAATAGTGGTGCTTCTGAAGGTCAATTGAACGCCAAACGAGATCAATTGTTGGGTGAAGTTTATCGCATGACAGCCATCGCAGTTGGCGAACCACCTGTAAAGTTTGATTTTGAATATCGTGATGACAAAAAGAATTATCACCGAGAAGCCAACGTCGCACCAAAAGAATTCTTTGATAAATACGTTGACGTTGATTTGGACGATTATGTGGTTGTTAGCAACTCACCTGATAAACCATTTAATAAGTTATATAGTTTACCAGCTGAAGATAATATCGTGGGTGGAAAACCCATTACGCTTTTAAATGTCGAAATGGATGTCATACGAAAAGCGGCCGTTGCTCAACTTAAGGATGGCGAGACCGTCTGGTTTGGCAATGATGTTTTGGAACAGATGGATCGCAAAGACGGTTTATTAGATAGTAAACTTTATCAAACCGACGCGCTGTTCGACGTTGATTTGAGCATGAGTAAGGCAGAACGTTTGCAGTACGGACAAGCAGCTGTTTCACATGCCATGACGATTACTGGTGTCGATGTGGTCGATGATGACGTCACAAAGTGGAAAGTCGAAAATAGTTGGGGCGAAAAGAACGGCGATAAGGGATACTTTGCCATGACCGATGACTGGTTTGAGAACTATGTCTATCAAGTTGTGGTCCATCGCAAATATTTAACGGCTGATCAGTTAAAGATCGCTGATTCGAAACCAGATCCGTTACCAGTTTGGGATCCAATGATGTAATTAAAAGAAATTCGCGAAGACCGGTGTAAAAAGCCTGGTCTTTTTATTTTGGCAAAATAGGAAATAGTCTACCGTGAAAAGATTAAATAAAAATAAAAGAAAATTGTTTACATTTATTTTCGGAACGCTTATAATATCCTCTTGTATATTAAACTGGACATTGAAAGGAGATAAACATGCAAAAGCTTGTGAAAAATCATGGGATTGCGCTAATTGTTTGGATTGGCATAATTTTAATTAGTATTTTTAGTTTACCTAATATTGATCAATTAGTAAGATCTCATGGTGATACCAAGATACCTAGTGCTGCACAAAGCCAAATTGCAAATCGAATTCAGTCCAAATGGGGCTATGGACAAGGGAATACGACGCAAGTAGTTGCTATTTTTAATAATGGCAACAAAAAATTAACCGCAGATCAAAAAGAGAATATCAATAGTACCATTAATTATCTGCGCGATAACAAGAAGAAATTGGGAATTAAGGATATTACGGCTGCATCGGATAATGCGGAAACCCGTAAACAATTAATTTCAAAAGACAAGACAACAGAACTTGTTCAAGTGTTGGTTTCAAAGGATCATGGTTCTTATAAAACCATTGATCGAGAACTAACCAAAGCCGTTAAAACCCCTAATGTGAAATCTTACATTACCGGTGGTGACATTCTGAATGAAAAGTTCTCGGAAGCTACCCAAGAAGGGGTTAAGAAAACTGAGATTATTGCGGCAATTTTCATTTTTATTGTCTTAATTTTAGTTTTCCGATCACCAATCGTCCCATTAATTTCCGTTTTTACAGTGGGTGTGTCGTTTATCACAACGCTTTCGATTGTGACGAACTTAGTTTCACGAGCTAACTTCCCATTCTCAAACTTTACCCAGGTCTTTATTGTGGTGGTCTTATTCGGAATTGGAACTGACTATAATATTTTGCTGTATGATCAATTTAAAGAGCAGTTAAGTAAGGGTGAAGATCGGCATACGGCTAGTAAAAAGGCCATTCGAACGGCCGGGCGCACCATTTTATACAGTGGTTCTTCTGTATTTATTGGTTTCCTAGCACTTGGTTTAGCTAAGTTTTCGATCTATAAATCAGCAGTGGGCGTTGCTTTAGGTGTCGCTGTTTTAATTGTTGTTTTATTAACCTTGAACCCATTTTTCATGCACGTATTGGGCAAAAAGATGTTTTGGCCATCTAAGAAATTTGATGGTCATTCACAAAGCAAGATGTGGCATGCTTTAGCGAATTCTTCAATTTTGCATCCACTAATTGCTTTGGCATTAGTGTTACTTTTAACTGTGCCTTTTGTGATAACTGGTTCAGGAACTTTAAATTATGATGATTTAGATGAATTGAGTGATACATTACCTGAAAAGGTTGGATTCAATGTAGTTAAGGATCATTTCTCAGCAGGAACTGCTGAACCATCCACACTATATATTCGCTCTAACAAACGTTTGGATAATGAAAAAACTTTGAAGTTAGTTGATCAAATTACCAAACAACTTCAAAAAGAAAAAGGCATTAAAACGGTCGCTTCTGCTACCCAACCTGGTGGTTCTGAGATTGGTAAATTGTATGTGAAGGGCCAAGTCAAAACAGTTACAACTGGGATTGATAAAGCTCACACAGGCTTGAATACAATTGGTAAAGGTCTAACTAGTGCGTCTGATCAGTTAGCCGCAACCAATATGAGTAGTGGTTTGAATAGTGTTCAAAAATTAATTGATGGAACTGAAGTTTTGCGTAATGGTTCCTTGAAGATTACAAGTGGTGCTAACCAACTTTCAAGTGGGGCTTCCAAAATTTCTTCTGGAGTTTCGTCAATGGGAACCCAAATGGAACCTTTAGTTAGCGGTTTGAACCAATATGCTGGTGGTGTTGACACTTTAAGTTCTGGTCTAAGCCAACTTGGTAATAGGTCTGGAGACTTAACCAGTGGTTCACAAAGCTTGCTGAATTCAGCTCAAAAACTGTCAACTGGAGTTTCTACACTGAATAGTGCAGCAGTCCAGATTGATTCACAATTGGATACGCTCCAGCAATCATTAAGTGATGGAAATGCAGCAATGAGTGAATTCTCTGGTTTGAGTAGCAAGGTGAAAGAATTAAATGATTTAAAGGCAGAGTTGGCTCAATCACAAAACGCAATTATTAGTCTTGAAAAATTGGCACCATTATTGACTGAGTTGGAATCGGCTAAGAAAATTAATAGTTTATCTGCTAGTTTAGAAAAAGTTTCTACTGCGTTAACTTCAGCTGCAACAGATTCTGCACAAGCTGCGGATTCTAATACAGCCGCTCTTAAAACATTGCATGGTATTGATCAAAGTACACTGTCATCTGCTGACAAACAAAAATTAGGACCAAAATTAGCTACAGCTGAATCACAAATTGAGAAAGCGGGCGCTTCAGCACAAACGATTAAGAAGACTACCGGTGAAACATTAAGTGGGCTTTCAAGCGTCAAGACACAGGTCAAAAGTCTTGAAAGTCTTGAAACAAAATTGGATGCAGTCCATATTGATTTCAACACACTCACTGAGCTTGAAACAGTGATGAAGAAAGCAAATACATTGAATTCAACAAACATTAGTGATAAAGAGTTGAGTTCATTGAGAACACAATTACAGAGTGCTTCTGGTAGCATTTCAAAACTGAAACAGTTTACGGCTGGTGTTGAGCAACTTAACACGCAGGTCAATAAGAATTCTGCTTTAGTTAACGGTGTTTCTCAGCTGAATAGTGGGATTAATACGTATGCTAGCAAGGTTCAACTTGCTTCAAGTGGTGCTTCCACATTAGCAAGCAAGAGTAGTGAACTAACTAGCGGAGTAGGAACTCTTACTAGTGGTTTAGGCACGTTAACAAGTAGCCTTAACCAGCTTTCAAGTGGTGCAAGTACTTTGGCAAGTTCAACGCCTGCTATGACAAGTGGTCTTGATCAGGAAGTTTCTGGTCAAAAGCAAATGTACAGTACTTTGAAAGGCTTATCCGGAAAAGTAACTACGCTTCAATCCGGTTTGAAGACAGCCGCAAAAGGAACTAAAACGATTGGTTCTGGGATGACAACTGCAAATAGTTACTTAAACGGTATGGGGAATTCTGCGGTAGGTAAGACCTTCTATATTCCTGCAAAGCAAATTCATGGCAAGTCATTTAAACCCGTTTTGAAGACTTACTACTCTGAAGATCGGAAAGCAACCAAGTTAACAATTGTCCTTGATTCAAATCCTAATTCAGCTGCTTCGATGAAGAAGTCTAAAGCTATTCAGAAGCAGGTAAAGGATGATCTTCGTGGAACTTCGCTGAAGGATGCAACAGTTGCAATGGGTGGTCAAACCTCACAAACTGCAGATATTAATAAGGTTGCCGGAAACGACTTTACTCGTACTGCGGCCATTATGATTGTGGGAATTTTAATTGCTTTAATGTTTGTTACCCGTTCAATCTTGATGCCATTTTATATTATCGGCACGTTGTTGTTGGCTTATTACAGTTCCTTAGAAATTACTAAGGCAATCAGTAATATGTTCTTGGGACAATCTATGTTGACTTGGAACACACCATTCTTTGGTTTCATCATGATTATCGCGTTAGGTGTGGATTACAGTATCTTCTTAATGATGAGGTATCGTGATTCCAACAAGAGTTTGAAACCAAGCGCAAGGATCTTAGAAGCTTCAGGAGTCATTGGTGCTGTTGTCCTTTCAGCCATGATTATCTTGAGCGGAACCTTTGCCGCGATGATTCCATCTGGAGTGTTGACGTTAATTCAAGTTGCCTTGGTAGTTATTATTGGGTTGATTATTTTAATCATTATCATCCCAGTACTCTTACCAGCCTTGATTAAGTTAACGTACGAAGGAATTTCATTTGGGAAAAAGAAGAATAAGAATAAACATTAACTTGTAGTTTTCTACAAAGGAGAAGTGATGATTTTAAATTGTCACTTCTCTTTTTTGTATAGAGCGTACAATGGAGTTATATAACTATTTTCAAGGAGGCGAGATCATGGACTTTGATCCAAACTGTGTATTCTGTCAAAAACAACCATCAGATTATGTACTTGAAAACAAACTCGTGATTGCGTTCTGGGATATTCATCCAGTTAGCAAGGGACACTTACTTATTATCCCTAAACGGCATGTAACGCAAGTTTGGGACGTTACGGACGCAGAAAAAGCCGAACTAGTACAAATGATCGCAGATGCAAAAAAACTGTTAGACGCCAAATTTGAGCCTGATGGGTATAATGTCACAATTAACTCTGGTGCTGCGGCCGGTCAAAGCGTTTTTCACTGTCATATTCATCTAATCCCGCGTTATTGGAATAAAGTAACTAAACGGGTTGGCGCAATTCCTGGTCAGTTTTTGGTACCCAAGTCGCGACCAGAGTTCAAGGATCTTAAATAGTTTTGATAGCGAGAAACAACAAAACGACGTATAATTTAGTTAGCAAATGACGCAAGCAAAATGGGGTGAGCGCGATGAAAAGATTTAAAAGATTAGCTATTTTTATTGGAATATCAGTTTTAGGATTAAGCTTGGTATTAACGGGTTGTGCGCAATCTGGAACTGATTCGGGAAGATCCATCAAATCCAGCGCACCAAAAGTTTCTAAAGTGTCCGCCAGCAAACAAATTCGGAATAATAGTGGGTTATGGTATTTTTCTAAATCAGTAAAGGCCAAGTCCAATTCTGGAATAGAGGCGTTTGTGTTTTCAAAAAAAGGAACTGTTGAAGCTTATAACGTAAAAAAGTACTATTCTTCCTATTCAGCAGCTAAAAAAGCTAAGGGTCTTAATAAATTTGGTAAAGGAACTTATAAACTTAAAGTAAATAAACAAAAACAGACAATTGTAACTTTAAAAATGAAACTTTCTGGGATTCCTGCTACTTATCAATTTAAGTTAAAAAAGGGGTTGGCCAAAAAGTATAAGGGACTCATTTTTCATGGCTTTAATGCAGCCCGGACTGTTGATAGCGATAGTGTCAACGGTGTGTTAGTTCAAGTTAGAAAGTAAAAAAGAAGATTATCGCAATTTAAAATGCGGATAATCTTCTTTTCTTGTATCTTGAAGGGTGAAGTAAGCCGGTGACTCCCACGAGGATTTACCAATGATTTTAAACCCTTGTGCTTTATAAAAAGCAAGTGCGTTGGTATTTTTACGTACGCATTTTAAAATAACTGGGGCAGTTGCTAGTTGGCGGACATGGTCAATTAACTGGCGGCCAATTCCTAAATGCATATATTCAGGGTCAATAAATAAAAGATGAACAAAATTATCCTGTTCATAAAAACTAATGAAGCCCACAATTTTGTCATTTAAAACAGCCTTTAAGGTTAATTCACCTTTTGAATCACGTTCAAAGTCAGAATGGGTGGGATGTTTGACCCACGGAAAGGTTTCTTGTCGTGAATGCAGATACACCTGGGCTAACTGCAAAGTATCTTCTGCTTTGGCGGGTAATATTTGGACTTTGTTAGTTTGTGTCATCGCGTACTTTTCCTTTTTAAATTTAATTTTAAAAATGTAATTTAACTGCAATATTGTCTTCACAAAATATTCACAATTTGTGGATATTATTAATCATATAAATAACTTTTTCATTTACTCCCCCCATAAAGTGAATGGATGATCATGTATATGGTCATGTTACTTATTTTCCGTTGCCGCGGCAACGGTTTTTTTGTACCCAAAATTTAGAAACACCAAACTGGTTTGGAAAAGAGATGATCTTTTTAAACCAATTTTTTTGCAAAAAACCAAAACCGGTTTTAAATATGCCTATGTAAGGGTAGAATAAACACATGACACTGGATGCTGCTTATTTTGTTACTATTTGTCGAAACGTTAGTGCATAAAGTGTGCATTTATTATAAAAATTAGTAGTATATTAGCTATCGGGGGATAATTATGAACTGGGTACATATTATCATAGAAATTATTGTTGCAGTGAACTCACTAGCTGCTATTGTGACTGTTTTTCGTGAAAAACGAGATATTGCTGCAACGTGGGCTTGGTTACTTGTCCTCTTTTTTCTTCCCGTTGTCGGTTTCATCTTTTATGCGTTTGCAGGACGAAAACTGCCTAAAGGTAAAATGTTTCAATTGAGAAAAGAAACTAAAATTGAATTACAACGAGTTTTAGCTCGACAAACACAAGAATTAAATAGTGATCATACAGCGGCTGACAAGGTTGTTGAAGATGCAAGCGGGATGGCAACTATGTTTATGAATGCAGATTCCGCCTTTTTGAGTCACCGAAATCGGGTGAAACTAATTACGGATGGTAAAGAATTATTTCATGAAATGTTCCAAGATATTGAACGTGCAAAAAAGCATATTCATATTGAATTTTACACATTTTATGCTGATGAAATTGGTCATGATGTACTCCATCTATTGGAAAAGAAGGCTGCTGAAGGCGTTGATGTGCGTGTTATCTGGGATTCTTGGGGATCAATGGGTACCAAGACTAAATTTTTTGATCATCTTCGTGAACTTGGTGGGCATGCTTCACCATTCTTGGGGACTCATTCACCAGTCACCGACTTTCGTTTAAACTTCAGAGACCATAGAAAAATTGTGGTTATTGATGGTCAAGTTGGGTATACAGGTGGGTTCAATATTGGCGATCAATATTTAGGTCGAAAGAAAAAATTTGGGTATTGGCGTGATACGCATATGCGGATCGCTGGCTCTGGTGTATATGGTTTACAGGCTCGTTTTATTCGTGATTGGAATGCCACTGAACCTGAGCACTCAATTGATAAAGTATTTGATCCCGGTTCAACCTATTTCCCTGTGGCCAAGGTTAATGGTAATACCAGTTTGCAGGTGGTCGCGAGTGGCCCGGATTCGGATACAGAAACCATTAAACTGGGCTATTTGAAGTTGATTTATTCAGCTCATCGTTCAATTTGGATGCAGACCCCCTATTTAATTCCGGATGATAGTGTGTTGGATGCTTTACGAGTAGCGGCACTATCAGGAATTGATGTGCGGATTATGATTCCTCACATGCCAGACCATGCCTTTGTTTACCGTGCAACTCAGTACTATGCACGACAATGTGCTAAATGGGGTATTCAGATTTATAACTATGATGCTGGATTCTTACATGCAAAAACGATGGTTGTGGACGGAAAAGTAAGTTCAGTCGGTTCAGCCAATATGGATTTTCGTAGTTTTAAACTAAACTTTGAAGTTAATACGTTCCTGTACGACGAAAAAGTAGCTGAAAAGTTAGAAGATATATTTAAAGCGGATATTCGAAAATCAACTTTACAAACCTCGAAAATGTATGACGAACAATCAGCATGGCTGAAGTTCAAGCAATATTTTTCTCGCCTGTTATCACCAATTCTCTAATTTATTTTTAATTTTTAGTTGACGAGAATTTTTTGGCGTGGTAAGATGCATTCAACTTAATATTTAACGTTAACTTTCATACCAAGTAGCTAATTATCTGGGTGTCAGAAAGTCGGTGGTTGCTGCGAACCGATCAGGATAATTTAGATGAAATACCATGAAACAGTTTCAATTGAACGGATAATAACTAGAGCCGTTACCTTCTAGTGAGTGGAGAGAATCTGTTTTTGGGATTCTTTCAATTTGGGTGGTACCACGGTTTTATCGTCCCTGTTGTATAAATTACAGCAGGGACTTTTTTGTTCCCTAAAATTTGGAAGGAGCGGCAGAATTATGGAAAAACGAACATGCGGAGGAATGCCTCGTTATTAAGGCTTCCTTAGAAATTACAGGTGGTCAAAATTTTTAAGAAAACTAAAAATGAGGTGCAATATGAAAAATAAAGTGAGTTTTAAAGAAGCAGTTATTGTGTTGTTAGCAATGTTAATCATTATGGGATTAGGCGTAATTAAGTTCGGTTTATCGCCACAAGTACCCGTATTATTGGTTTTAGTCGTGGTTACATTTTGGGCGCGGATTCGTCACTTTGCCTGGACAGATGTCGATAATGGCATTAAAGAAGGTATTCAAACCGGAATTATTCCAATTTTTATTTTTATTCTTGTCGGCGCATTAATTAGTACTTGGATTGCTGCTGGGATTATTCCTTCAATGATGGTTCTAGGATTCCACATGATTAGTGTCACTTGGTTTGTGCCATCGGTATTCTTTGTTTGTGCCTTGGTTGGAACTTCAATTGGCTCAGCGTTCACCATTATTTCCACAATTGGAATTGCCTTTTTCGGAATGGGTATGACAATGGGTGTCAATCCTGCATTAGTTGCTGGGGCAATTATTTCCGGCGCAATCTTTGGTGATAAGTCTTCACCACTATCAGATTCCACAAACTTAGCTTCTGCCGTTGTCGGTGTTGACTTGTTTGATCATATTAAAAACTTGATGTGGTCCACGATTCCTGCCTTTTTAGGCTCATTGATTCTTTACGCCATACTTGGTTTTCACGCTACATCTTCTGCTAATTTGGGAAAGATTGATCAAACTGTGGCAGTTTTACAAGCGCACTTTAGTGTTAATTTCTGGGCAATTATTCCAATCGCTTTGATGTTCTTCTGTGCTTGGAAGAAAATTCCTGCAATTCCAACTTTATTTATTAACATTGTCGTTTCCGTGTTGATGGTATTCATTGAACAACCCCAAACTCAAGTAAGCAAAATTGCCACGATTATTGAAAGCGGGTTTGTATCTAAAACGGGGAATGCAAGTGTTGATGCATTATTGACTCGTGGCGGCATTGGTAGCATGATGGGCACTGTTTCCTTAATTATCCTTACCCTGTCGTTAGGTGGCCTTCTAATGAAGTTTGGCTTGATTCAAGCCGTGATGGAGCCCTTAACAAAGCACTTGAACTCAGACGGTAAAATGGTCACTGCCACAATTCTTTCTGGAATTGGGGTCAACATCTTTATTGGTGAACAGTACTTATCAGTGATTCTACCAGGAAAAGCTTTCAAGAAGGCGTACAATAAATCTGGGTTAGCTAACCTTGCCTTGAGCCGTGTCCTTGAAGATGGCGGAACAGTTATCAATTATTTGATTCCATGGGGGGTTGCGGGCGCGTTTGCCGCAAATACATTGGGTGTTTCGACCCTCCATTTTCTGCCCTTCGCATTTTTTAGCATCTTGTCACCAATCTTCTCGATCATTAGTGGCTTTACCGGGATTGGATTGAAGCATACAACTGACGAAAAAAAAACGGCAACTAAAGAGAAACTCGTTGCTGATTCTGAAAGTAGTTTGAACTAAAAAAGACTAGGATTATCTGATCTTAAAGCTAGTTAAACATCAAAATATGATTTGCCATAATGTTGCAGTAAGACTTGCGAAAGGTTTTGGGCGATGATCTTAGAGCCGTTTAGGTCGGGATGCACGCCATCTGTATAAGTGATTGGCCAAGCGCTTGTTTCAATTAAGTAAATTAGTTGAGGAAATCGATCGGCCAATTGCTTAAGTTCCTTAGCAAAACTCTGATTAAATGGAACTAAGACATTTAAATGAGCGTCCGGAAATAGCGCATGAAGTTCTTGGAAAAAATTTAAGAACTGTTCTTGGACGAGTAGAGCTTCAAAACGGCGGTCATTTGTACCAATATTCACGATGACTTGGTCGGGATGGTAGGCTGGGGCGGGCGTTTCAAAATCGATATATTTCACAAATCGGGGCGCTACCGGCACTCCACCAGTACCATAGCGCAACAAACCAGCTGCACTATAAGCGATACGAATATCTTGCGCATTAAGCAATCTGGCAGTCTGTGCAGCGTAGTTTTGTTCCGCTGCATAGCCAGAAGAAGGGATGCGTTTTAACACCCAACAACCAGCTGTAATTGAGTCACCTACAAACGCAATTGTTCTACCAGCAGGCTTAACCGCAATGAGATTTCCGGAAGTAGGCACGGAAATTGAACTGATTGCTAAGCCTTGCTGATGTAACCAGACCTCATCTGCATCTGAATTTCCCGCAAAGGTAATCCGGATCAGATGGGGCTTTTTTGTTTCAAATTGAAGTTCGCTATGTACTTCATTGACCTTCAATCGAAGCTCGGGCTGGTCATCAATAAAGATGGCGATTTCGGGCTGAAATTTAGAAGTGGGTGTGGTATTTAAAAACTTAAGCTTAAGCCGATTGGTGTTTTTAGTCATCATTAGTAAAGAGGCACCTAAGTTTGTGGTGTACATCACGGATTGATTATCAATCGTTTTAGGTACCCAACGACCCATAAAATAAACTCCAGAGAAGAGCCCGTTAGCCTTGGTTTCAACGTATTTTGCCTGTGTCATAATTTGTTAGCTCCTCTGTAATTAAAATTAACCAGGATTATCCATACAACTGATTTCATGATCGTTTACTAGTCCAATTGCTTGCATAAATGAGTAAGTGATCGTGGGACCCATAAACTTGAAGCCACGTTTCTTTAGATCCTTAGCGATTTTCTCGGAGAGTGGTGTTTTAGAATGAATTTCGACAGGAATGCGGATGTGATTATTTACCTGACGATTATTGACAAATTGCCAAATGTAATGATCGAAACTTCCAAATTCCTTTTGAATTTTTAAAAATGCCTTAGCGTTGCTAACTGTGTCTTGAATTTTTAAACGATTTCGAATGATGTTGGGATCTTGGAGAAGTTTTTCAGTATCTTCTGCCGTCATTGCGGCAACTTTGTTTAAATCAAAGTTGGCAAACGCCTTTTGAAAAGCAGGGCGCTTTTTTAAAACGAGTTCCCAGTTCAGCCCGGCTTGAAAAATTTCTAAACTCATCATTTCAAAAATATACTGGTCATCGTGGGCTGGCTGACACCATTCATTTTTATGATAGGCGCGAATTTCTGGGCCACCAGTTTTCGCCCAAGTGCAGATAAAATCATCTAATGTTTGTTTCATTTCATGTTACCTCCGCTGGTTGCCAGTGAGGTGGGAAGCTGACAACGATTAATTAACTTTATTATATCGCATTTTGCACAAGAACTTGATTTATTAAAATTTGATGATAGAATAAATGCATTATTAATATTAATGCGATGAAGAGAAGAGTAAGTCCAGCAATTGCTTAGAGAGTTCCGATTGGTGAAAAGGAATCGATTGTCAGGATTGAAGATGGGCTCAGAGCTAATGTTTGAGGTGCAAGCTTTAAACACGTGAGGATACGATATAATCCCAGATATAAGTTTAGTTTACGTTTGTATCGTTGAGGTGCTGTTTGTGAGAAGAGCATAAACATGGGTGGTAACACGAAGTTTTCGTCCCTAGTCTTTTAATTAAGACATAGGGCGGAAACTTTTTTTATTGCAAAAAAGAGGGTGATTGGATGACTGAAACTATTATTGATTTAAAGAAAATTACGGTGGCATTTAAGGATGGTGAAAACCAAGTCCAAGCAGTTAAGGGCGTTGACTTACAAGTGGAAAAAGGTGACATCTATGGCATTGTTGGTTATTCAGGCGCTGGGAAAAGCACATTGGTTCGGGTGATTAATCTATTACAGAAACCAACATCTGGTGAAGTGCATATTAATAACCAAAATTTACTGAAGTTAAAGCCAGTTGAATTACGCCAGGCACGCACCAAAATTGGCATGATCTTTCAGCACTTTAACCTGATGAAATCCAGAACAATTTTAGGCAATGTTGAATATCCACTGTTGAAGACAAAGCTATCCAAAAAAGACCGCATTCAACGGGCCACAGAATTACTAAAGCTGGTTGGTTTAGAGCAGCGCAAAAATGATTATCCTCGTCAGTTATCTGGCGGTCAAAAACAACGAGTGGCAATTGCCCGGGCATTAGCAAATAATCCCGATATTTTGATTAGTGATGAGGCCACAAGTGCCCTAGATCCAAAAACAACCTTGTCGATTTTAAAATTATTAAAACGCCTAAACCAAACTTTGGGATTGACGATTGTTTTAATCACCCACGAAATGCAGGCAGTGAAAGAAATTTGTAATCACGTGGCGGTCATGCAAAAAGGCAAAATTGTGGAACGGGGCAACATTGAAGATATTTTCTCAACGCCGCAAAAGAAGTTAACCCAAGAATTCATCAATATTGCGACCAACGTGGGTCCGGCTGTTGAAAAAGTGACGGAAAATCCAAGTTTTAAACTACTCACGCAAAAACAACAGTTGGTTCAATTGAACTTCATTGGTCATTCTACTGAACAGCCGATTATTTCCACTTTAGCAAAACAATTTGATGTGGATGGCAATATCTTGTTTGCCAATGTAGAACAACTGCATGAGGAAACATTAGGATTCATGATTTTAGTTTTAACGGGTGAAAGCAAAAATATTGAAACGGCAATTCAGTTTCTGAAAGAAAATCAAGTTCGGGTAAAACGACTTAATGAAGTGCCCAAAAGTGAGGTGCAAAGCTAATGGCAAGTTGGTTTCCAAATGTAATTCATATGCAAACAGAATTTGTTCAAGCCACATGGGAAACTGTGTACATGACGTTAATTTCAGCCATTATTGCGGGCGTATTAGGTCTGGCAACCGGTATTTTCCTGATTGCAAGTCAGCCAGGGGGAATTCTAGAGGACAGCTTCATATATGGTCTCCTAGATAAGATTGTAAACTTGTTGCGATCGATTCCATTCATAATTTTATTGGCTGTTATTGCCCCGTTTACTCGGTACTTAGTGGGTACCACAATTGGTACAACGGCGGCATTGGTTCCTTTGATTATTTGAATTTTTCCATTCTATGCCAGACAGATTCAAAATGCTTTAACGGAAATTGATCCTGGTGTGGTGGAAGCAGCTCAGGCCTCCGGGTCAAGTCCCACCGAAATTATTTTTCGTGTGTACTTGCGTGAAGGGTTACCAGATATTATCCGAGCTTCAATTTTAACGATCATTAGTTTAATTGGTCTAACCACCATGGCGGGAGCAATTGGGTCTGGTGGTTTAGGTGATATTGCAATTAGCATCGGTTATGCGCGATTTGAAAATGACGTCACAATTGTCGCAATGATCATTATTTTAGTCATGGTGTTTGTTATCCAGTTCGTTGGGGATTGGTTAGCAAAACGGTTAGAGCATTAAAAGAGGCGATCTTAAATGAAGTTCAGAGATAGTGTGGGAGGATTAGTACGAATGTGGTTTGAGCAACTATAAACAATAATAAAGACAAGGGGAGTTAGATATGAGAAAAAGTGTTTGGTGGGTTTTAGGGATAATTGTGGTATTAGTCGCTGTAGTGGTTGGGATTCATCAAATAAGCCACTCGGCTAAAGCTAAAACAGAAACGATTACAGTTGGTTCAATGGGTTCGGATTATGACATCTGGAAGCATATTGCCAAGATTAAGGATGCTAAAGAGGCAGGTTTAAAGATTAAAGTACAGCAGGTCACAGATGGTGTGCAACTGAATAACGGCACGGCGCAAGGCAACATTGATGTAAATGCGTTTCAATCTTATTCTTACTATGAAGCGTATAATAAACAACATCAAAAACAACAGTTATCTGCTTTAGGAACCACTTACTTGGAGCCAATGGGAATTTACTCGAAAAAGTATGAAAAAGTTTCCCAGATTCCGGATGGCGCAACGATTGCCATTGCCAATAATCCCGCTAACACGGCACGCGATTTATTATTGTTGCAGTCAGCAGGTTTAATCACATTGAAGGCTAATTTTAGTTCATTAGGTAATGTGAGTGATATTAAGAGTAATCCCAAGAATCTGAAGTTCAAAGAAATTGATGACACAACTGGACCACGCGTTTTAAAGGATGTGGATGCAGTTCTTATTTCCAATACAGTGGCTTTGGAGGGCCATCTGCATGTACTTTCAGATTCGATTTTTCATGAGAAAGCTGATCAAAGTACGCGTGCTAATATTAATATTTTAGCAACTGCCAAGAAGCATGCGAGTAACAAGCAATACAAAAAGTTGGTAAAACTGTATCATAAGAAAGATATTCAGCGTTATATCAAAGATAAATATTACGGCACTAAAATTGAAGTTCAAAAACCGATTTCTTATTTGAAGTAAATAATTAGTTTAACAAGACATCTCAGCGGTTATTAAGTAACCGCTTGAAAAAAATAATTTTCGGATGCAAAATAGACAGTGTATACATGAAAGGAAGTTTCTAAATTATGGCAAAAGTTGAAAGTTTTACATTGGATCACACAAAGGTTAAAGCACCATATGTTCGTTTGATTACAGTTGAGAGCGGTGCAAAGGGCGATAAGATTTCGAACTTTGATTTACGGTTAGTACAACCCAACGAAAATGCGATTCCTACTGCAGGATTACACACGATCGAACATTTATTAGCAGGTTTGTTACGTGACCGTTTAGACGGCGTGATTGATTGTTCACCATTTGGTTGCCGGACAGGTTTTCATTTGATTACATGGGGCGAACATTCTACCGAAGAAGTTGCTAAGGCTTTGAAGGGCTCATTAGAAGACATTGCCGACAAGATCGAATGGAAAGACGTTCAAGGTACTGACAAGTATAGTTGCGGTAACTACCGTGATCATTCATTGTTCTCAGCCAAAGAGTGGTCAAAAGCCATTCTCGAAAAGGGAATTAGTAGCGACCCATTCAATCGTCAGGTTGTTTAATATATAAGTGAATACGAACTAAAAGAGGCTGGAAATTCTTTCCAACCTCTTTTTTACACTTATTTGACTATCTAATTAGATTTATGAACTTCAGATTTTGACTCATCACCCTGCATACCATTGAAAAACAAATTCAAAACGACGGCGACGATGCTGGCAACAACGATTCCATTCGTGAGTAACATCCGCGCGGCAGTTGGTAAAAATTGGAAAATTTGTGGGTAAACGGTAACTCCGAGTCCCATTCCAATTGACAGGGAGGTAATTAAAATATTTTTATCTTTTGAAAAATCAACCTGTTGGAGAATCTTAACACCTTGGGCACCGACAATTCCAAACATGACGATCATGGCGCCTCCTAAAACAGGATCAGGAATAATTGTAGCTACAGCACCGGCCTTGGGAAGCAATCCTAAGATAATTAAGAAGAAGGCTGAATAGTAGATTGGTTTACGAGTTTTTACTCCGGAAAGTTGAAGAACGCCCACGTTTTCCGAGAATGTGGAATATGGGAAAGTATTAAACAGTCCGCCAAGCATAGCAGCAATTCCTTCGGCCCGGTAGCCCCGCTTTAAATCATCTTCTTCAATTTTTTTACCTGTCAAATCGCCGAGGGCAAAGAAAACGCCGGTGGATTCAATCATTGTGGTTAAAGAAACCATAATCATTGTAATAATTGCGGAGCCGTGAAAAGTTGGGGTTCCAAAGTAAAATGGTTGAGGCAAATGAAACCAGCTGGCCTGGGCCACGGGACTAAGTGATACCATGCCCATTGCGCCTGCTAATAAGGTACCGGCAAGAATGCCAATTAGAATTGCAATCGAATGCATAAATCCTTTTACCCAAATGTTGACGGCGACAATGATAATGACGGTGACGAAACCAATGATTAAACTCTTGGGATCCCCAAATGATTTGGAAGAAACCGTACCGCCACCCAGATTCTGGAAGGCAACTGGAATTAGGGTAAAACCAATAATGGTGATTAAAGAGCCGGTAACAACGGGCGGAAAGAGATTTTTTATTTTTGAAAACAGACCACTAATTAAGAAAACAAACAGGCCTGCACACATAATGGCACCGTACATCGCACCAATTCCTAAAGCCCCACCAATATTTTGCAACGGTTGAACAGCCTGAACGGCACAGCCAAGGACGACGGGTAAGCCGATTCCAGTTAGCGCCGTTTTTTTTAGTTGTAAGAGCGTGGCAATCCCACACATGAAGATATCAATAGAGACTAAGTAGGTCATTTGAGAAGCTGTAAAATGCAAGTAACCACCAATTAACAACGGGACTAAAACATCTCCAGAATACATGGCTAAGAGGTGTTGCAAACCTAGTAAGGCCGCTTTGGGCTGTGAGATAGTTTGAATTGGTTTTGCATGAGTTGCTTCAATAGACTTCAATTTAGTTCTCCTTTTCTGTCACTTACAACGTATAAATTGAGAATATGAAAGTAAAACAGGCCACAACATTGCTGTTGTGACCTGTATAAGTCTGTCGTCTATTGTTAAAGATACGCCAAAAATAGCTATCTAAAACACTATTCGCCCATAGTCCAACATTTAAGGTGTCGGGTAGAAACTTATCAACCATATTATGACATTATACAGGTAAGTGCTATTAAATTCTGTGGTGCTTAGTTTAGCATATTGTGTTTTGATTAACAACTGGTAAATTTCAAAGAAAGACTAAATCTAAACGGCAATTTTACTTTAATTTAAGTTCATTGAACACTTTGATTAAGTTAAATTAAGCTAGTTTTTGTAAGCCATCACGAATAATTGCAATCCCAGTTTTGATTTCTTCTTCCGTGATTACTAGAGGCGGTTGAAATCTTAAAATGTGGTCCATAGTAGAAATCATAATCAGGCCATGTTCAAAACAGTACTCACTTAAGGCGGTCACAAAAGCAGATTTAGTGGCTTCAAATTCAATACCGCCATTTAATCCGATCATGCGCACCTGTTTGATAATTGGAAAGTCTTGTTGCAATTCTAAAAATTGGGTTTTGGCGAACTCCCCCAATTGTTGCGAGCGTTGAGGTAGATTTAGCCTTTCAACCTCATCTAAAGTTGCCAAACCAGCTGCACAACAGATTGGATTGGCTGCAGTAGTTGTGGCATTTGCAGGTGAAGCTAGACTATCCATGATTGGGACTTTTCCAATGACAGCTGAAAGGGGCATGCCAGAAGCTAATGATTTACCAACAGCCATTAAATCAGGTTCTAAGTTAAAATGATCAATTGACCACATTTTGCCACTTCTGCCAAATCCTTGATTGATCTCGTCTGTACAAAACAAAATCCCGTTATCATGGCAGAGCTGATACAAACCTTGCATATAGTCATTGGGGGGCATGATGATACCCGCATCACCTTGAATTGGTTCAATCAGAACAGCCGCAATTTGGTCGGCAGGAATATCATGTTGAAACAAATCTCGAAGGTCGTCCAGATATCGTTTCGAAAAATCTGCCAAGGTTTCGTTTGGAAATCTCTTTTGTGGATCTGGGAATGGCAAATGGTGAATATCTGGCACTAATGGACCGATATCTCTATGCATATTGGCATCAATGGCTGAAAGGCTTGCCGCTCCTAAAGTTGTGCCATGCCATGAATTTTGAAACGTTAAAATAACGGAACGTTTGGTGTAACTGCGGGCAAATTTTACAATTCCTTCGGCTGCTTCAGAACCAGAAGTGCTAAACGATACCTTCTTTGGCGAGTTTCCGGGTGCTAGGAGTGCTAAGCGTTTAGCGAGTTCGATTGCTGGTTCATGATAAAAGTAGCCTGAAATATAGTGAACAAGTTTGTCAGCCTGTTGCTGAATTGCGGCCACTACATGGGGGTTTCCATGACCGATATTGACTGCCGAAGCACTTGCTAAAAAATCAATGTAACTATTGCCATCAGCATCCCACACAGTAGCGTCTTTAGCGTGATCCACCACTAAATCAAACTTTGAAACTCGGCCGGCTGGAGCCACGTATTGATGATCCAGTGCGATCAAACGATGGCGATTTGGATTTTTTTCAAAAGTCACTTACAACACTTCCCATAGTCATTAATTTGAATTGATTATAGCACAGCAATTTTTGTGAGTTCGTTTTATAATGAAGTTACGACATAAATGAGGAGCAATCGACATGAAACAGCTTTTGGTTATGGGTGTTGGTGATAGAGTTGGGCAGGCATTTTTTGAAGCTTGCCAAGACGAAAAAAATAACGAACTTCAATTTAACTTCATTGAAGAAGAAAAGGATATTCCGACGGGGTTTCAAAATGTTCAAGCTGTTGATTTGCAGGACGCTGAACAACTGACTGCTCATTTGAAGCATGCAGATATTTTAGTTATTAATGTGAGTGGCTGGGATGTAGATTACGTCTTGGATGCAGTAATGGATGCCATTGAAGCTCATCAAATTAAATTAGAGAAAATTATTTTTCGATCCGTAGCCGGAGTCAATGATGAATATCCAATTAAAAATATTCAAGCAGTGACGCACGATCAAGAAGAGTTTGTAAAACAGCAACAGTATGCGGGCAAACTAGTCGACGAATCAGAAATTCCGTATACTATTTTGCGTCCGACAAATGTTTTAGATTCAACTGATCTAAGTTATCGGCTTGTGGATGAAGGGACCACCATGGACAGTGCAAAAGATGTGGGTGCAAAAGCCGTCGCTAAGGTAATTTTAGAAACCGTCAAAAGTGATCAGTACAAAAATCAATCGATTGGAATTTGTGGCTGAAAAATGTGGTTAAATCAAGTATAATAAAAATAAAACGAACATACGTGCGTATCTTTTTGATAGGAGGTTCTTATGACTTTAAAATTTATTTTAGGTAAGGCCAGTCGTGATCAACGACAGGCGATGATTGATGAAGTTGGTCAAGTTTTGGAGGCCGATTCGGAATCACAAGTTTATTACATTGTGCCTAATCATATCAAGTTTCAATCTGAATTAACTGTTTTAAATGCTTTACGAAAAAAGCACAACGGAAACGAGGCCACCTATGCCCAAAATCAATTGCAGGTGTTCTCGTTTTCACGATTGGCTTGGTATTTTATGAAAAATGAACCAATCTATCAAGTGCCAAGATTATCCAAGGCTGGCATAGGAATGTTAATCGACAGAATTATTTTGGAACATCAAGATGAACTGACGGTTTTTAATGGTGAACAGACGCAAACTGGCTTTATTCAACAACTAGCTAGTCAATTTGATGAACTTCAAAAGGGACGGATTACTGCTGAGGATTTTGAAACTTTGACTCAAAAAGTTAATGCTGACGAAAATTCCACAATTGATTTAACGGCCAAAATGCACGATTTAGCAATTATCTATACAGCTTTTGAAGAAGAAATGTTGGGAAATTATGTCGATAGCAATACGCTCATGGAAGCTTTGTGTGAGTACTTAGCCGAGCAAGATTTAAGTCACATGGTGTTTTTATTTGACAGCTTTTCGTCGCTTACGGCTCAAGAAATGAAGTTAGTGAAAGTCCTCATTCAAAAATCAAAAGCAGTGATTTTTAGTTTGACCCTGGATCACGCTTACACGGATTCGAAACCTCAAGAAGAAGATCTTTTTTACGAGTCAGCAAAGACCTATTATCAGCTGTATCATTTTGCGCACGCAAATGCCATAAAAATCAAGACAGATAGTTTTGCAGATCAAACACGGGTGAGTGCTGACCTTGTTAAACTTGAAAACTTCTGGCTCCAGGCGTCTAACCTGCAGGATTCTCAACCCGAGAGTTTAACGGATGAAAATAGTATTCAAATTAGGCATGCAGATAGTCGCCAAACTGAAATTGAACAGGTCGCACGGCAGATTAGACAAATGGTCGCAAACGATCCGCAGATTCATTATCATGATTTTCTTGTATTGGCGCGCCATTTAGATACTTATGAAACAGTTTTAACACCAGTTATGACGGAATATGAAATCCCCCATTTTACTGATTTGCAGATTTCAATGAAGGATCATCCGTTTGTAGCTTTAATTGAAGCTTTGTTTGCAGTAAAGTCTCATTATTATCGCTATCAAGATGTGATGCGCCTCTTGAAAACTGAATTACTTATTCCAAAAATTGATGATAAATTTATGGATATTCAAGCCTTTCGCCAAGCAAAGGATTTAACTGAGAACTTAGTTTTGAAGAACGGTTATGAAGGTGGCAAATGGCTGCAAAAAGATGACTGGCAATATATGCGGTTTAATCCCAGTGATTTTGGTATTCAGTCTGATCGTGACATTGCCATTACTAAACAAGTCAATAGTATTCGCAATTACATTCGGCAAACTCTGCCACCGTTTTTCAAAGCTTTGGATCAGGCAAAAACGGGGAAGGAAGCGGTCACTGTTCTCTATCAATTCTTGATTAATCAAGGCGTGGCCGAACAACTTAAGAAATGGCGTGATACAGCGGTTAATGAGGGCAATTTATCCAAGGGTGCTCAACCAGAACAAACCTGGCAGACCTTTTGTGACATGTTAGATGAGTATGTAGCCATTCTTGGAGATCGCGAGTTTACTGTGGATAATTTTGTGGCATTATTGGAAGCTGGTTTTGAAGGTGCTTCCTATTCATTAATTCCATCCACATTAGATCAAGTTATGATTTCTGAAACAGGGATGGCCCAGATGAATGATCGTAAGTACACCTTTATTATCGGGGCTACAGATGCGGTGATGCCAGAGCATTTTAATGATCAAGGAATCTTGTCGGATGATGACTGTGCAGCTCTAAAAGACGACTTGTCTGACGAACAATTTTTTACTGATAATACGAATGAACAAGCGCATTTTGAGCGATATTTGAATTACGTGGCGTTCCTGTCGGGATGCCAAACAGTAAGCTTCTCGTACGCGGATACCGATAGTGACGGTATCGAACAAAAATTATCTCCGTATGTACAAGAAATTCGTGATCATTTTAAAATTGAAGTTCAGCGGAGTTTTGATCGCCCTCGTTTAGATGAAGAATCAGTCAGTGAGTTTTTAGGCTCAAAACGAAGTACGTTAACTCACCTGCTACAGGTGAGCCGTGATAGTAAAGATATTCAAAAAATGATTCAACCTAAATGGCAGTATATTTATCGTGTCTTAACTACCGATTTGCAGTTACGTCACCTAACCAACCGCGTATTTCAAAGTCTGAATTATAAAAACGAACCCGTTAAACTTCAACCAGAAATTGTCAGTGATTTATACGGGGATACCATCAATACTTCAATTTCAAAGTTAGAGGAATTTTATCAAAATGAATACGCCTATTTCTTGAAATATGGCTTGAAACTGCAGGAAAGGGATGTATTTGAACTTTCTCCAGCAAGTACTGGTGAATATTTCCATATGGTCTTAGATCACTTCGTAAAGCTGATTAACCAGGAACAAGTGGATATTGCCAATCTGTCTGATTCTGAGATGGAAAACTTCTTAAATGCTGTGGTTAAAGATATCAGAGATGAACCCCAGTTTGAAATTTTAAAAAGTTCAAATCGCATGCATTATATTAACAATCAATTGAACCAAACAATCAAGCAAATGTTGAAAATCTTCGTATTGCAAAGTTCTAGTTCCAAGATGCGTCCAATTAAGACCGAAGTTCTGTTTGGTCAAGTTGGGTCAGAGACTGGCATAAAGTCCTTAGATTTTGATGTTTCACCTACTCAGAAGGTGCGGGTTCGAGGCAAGATTGACCGAATCGATGAACTTAAATTAACTTCAGAATCGGGTAAATCAAGACAATATTTTGGCATTGTCGATTATAAGTCGAGCCAACACGATTTTGATTTTCGGGATGCCTATTATGGTTTGGCAATGCAAATGTTGACCTATATTGATGCTTTGAAGAAAAATATTGCCTTAATTGATCAGCACGCAGTGGATCCATTGCTATCAGGGGCACTGTACATGCATTTACAAAATCCATCCGTTGATATTGCTAAGCTAAAGACAGCGGATCCCAAGGAAGTTCAAGTGGCACTATTGAAGGACACCAAATACAAAGGCATTATTTTAAGTGATCCGGAATTACTAGATAATCTGGATACGCAATTGGATTCGGGATCCTCGTTAATTTATCCATTTAGCAAAACTAAGGGTGGTAAGTACGGCTCAAGGAGCAATCAAATTGTGACGAAAGAAGATCTTGAGCGTTTGATTAAGCATGCCGAGAAAAAGATTGTGGAAGCTAGCAGAAAGATTTTTGCTGGTGAGTTGAAGTTGAATCCTGCTCGGTGGACGGATCAACACACGGCATTACAGTATTCACCATATAAAGCGATTATGCAGTTTGATGAGATGCTTCCGGAAAACAATTATCATAAATTGGAAAATTACAAAGCAAAAGATGTTCTAGAAATGTTAAAGGAAGAAGATGACAAGCATGGGCAAAACTAATTTTACGGATGATCAACGACATGCGATTTATCATGATGGTCATAATGTGCTTGTCTCTGCTTCTGCGGGTTCAGGTAAAACGTCGGTATTAGTTCAACGTGTGATTGAGAAAATCCTGAATGGGACAGATGTCGACAAATTATTAGTTGTGACTTTTACTGAAGCGGCAGCTAAGGAAATGCATGATCGAATTCAAAAAGCGATCAATGATCAAATTCGCGTCAAAAAGGAACCTGCTCAACGGCAGCATTTAGTTTCCCAGCTCACAAAGCTAAATACAGCCAATATCAGTACAATCCATGCGTTTTGTATGTCAATTATCAAACGCTATTACTATGTGATTGACTTGGATCCCATTTTCCGATTGCTAACAGACGAAACAGAAGGAATTTTGCTTCGTGAAGAGGTTTGGGGTGACTTGCGTGAATCATTGTATGAAACAGATGGTGATATTTTTGCACAGTTAACCGCCAATTTTTCAAATGATCGCAGCGATGATGGTTTTACTGATTTGATGCTGAAACTATACGATTTTGCAAATGCAACCCCCAATCCGAAAACTTGGTTATCCACGCTTTCTCAACCATATCAGATTGATGGAGATCTCGATGATACTTCGTTTTATAAAGAACAAGTTGTTCCAGTTATTAAAGATGAGCTAACTAATAGTTTGGAAGAAGCTCACTCTTTACAAGAACTTATTCAAAATGGTTCAGAAGATCTTGAAAAGCTGCGCCCCATTATTGATGCTGATGTGAATCAAATGCAAGAAATTTTAGATAGTGGATTATCTGACTGGAATGATTTACGAGGGAAACTCCGTAGTTTAGGTTTCAAGAGTATGAGCGGTGGTAAAAGAAACGATGAAGTGAAAGAATTTAAGGCACGTGTCAAAGAGGTGCGTGGGGATACAAGCCATAAAAATGGGTACAAAATGCGGATTCAGGAACTGACGCAGAAGTATTTCAGTTTAGACAAGGACCAGATGACAAAGGTCATGAAGCAGTCTGAAGCACTGATTACAGAGTTAGCCAAAGTTACAAGTACCTTTAGGGATGCCTACGCTAAAGAAAAACGGCATCGACAGATTCTTGATTTCAGTGATCTTGAGCATTTTGCAATGCAAATTTTGAATGGCCCGTCAGCAGAGTCAAAAAGTGCTCGTGCCGCTTATCAAAAACAATTCGAAGAAGTCATTGTGGATGAGTACCAAGATATTAATCCCATTCAAGAAGCTATTTTGACCAGTGTGACTACTGAAGATCCGGGTAACATGTTTATGGTGGGGGATGTCAAACAGTCTATTTATGCTTTCCGGTTGGCCGATCCGCATCTATTTATCAGCAAAGATCGAGCTTATCAGTCAGATGATGTAACGGGAGAACGTATTATTTTGTCACAAAATTTCCGTTCGGTTAAAAACGTTGATGCATTCACCAATTTAATTTTTGAACAGTTAATGGATCGTAAGTTAGGTGAAATTGCTTATGATGATGACGCTAAACTGGCATATGGCGCAATATACTATCCAGCTATAGATCACAAGGGAGAAGCAATTTCAAAGAGCACCGAGGTTCTTGTTTATGATGATGAGAAACAGACCAGCAGCCAGCCGAGCGATGAGGTTGAAGCGGGTAGTTTTGAAATCGATGATAAATCACGAGGGCAAGTTGCTATTGCGGGTCAACGAATTAAAGAGTTAATTGAAAATAAAACGGAGATGTATGATCGGCAAATTAAAGACTGTCGGAAATTAACTTATGGCGATATTGTTTTGTTAACGCCAACTAGAAAAAACAATTTGACTATCGTAGCGTTGTTTAAACAGATGGGGATCCCAGTTGTGGTAAATGACGCGCAAAACTATTTTCAAACCACCGAAATTGCCATTATGATGGCGTTGTTAAAGATTATTGATAACCCGTATCAAGATATTCCGTTAGCTGCCGTTTTACGATCACCAATTGTAGGTTTGAATGAAAATGAATTAGCTTTTTTACGAATTAATAATCGGACAGGAGACTACTTCCAGGCAGTTAAAGATTTTCAGAGTAATTTTAAGGATAACGAAACGAATCAATTTCAAAACCAGTTATTTGCAAAGGTGACACACTTTTTGGAACAGTTGACGCATTTTCAAGATATTGCAAATCAAAATCAATTAGCCACTTTGATTTGGACAATTTATGATGAAACTGGTTTCTTGGATTATGTGGGTGGCATGCCAGCTGGTCAGCAACGTCAAGCCAACTTAAATGCGCTATATGATCGCGCAAGAAGTTATGAGCAAAGCAGTTTCAAAGGCCTATTTCAATTTGTTCGCTTCATTGAAAGGATGCAAAAGCAGAGCAAAGATTTGGCTGAGATTCCTGTGACTAGTGATGAGGCTGCTGTAAAGGTCATGACTATTCATGGGAGTAAGGGTCTCGAATTTCCAGTGGTATTTTTGATGGATGCGTCTCATCAATTTAATACAACTTCTATGAAGGACAGGTACATTCTGGACTCGAAAGCTGGAATTGGGATCACCTATCTTGACCCGAATACACGAATAAAAGTAGATACACCACAAAAACTATCGATTTTAGATCAGGTAAAACGGAATAGTTTGGCTGAAAACATGAGACAACTTTATGTGGCTTTAACCCGTGCCCAACAAAAACTCATCATTGTAGGCGCCTGTGACGCTCAAGAAAAAATCTTAAAGAAATGGCAAACAGCTTCACGCAGTAAAGAGATGTTACTGACAGAAGCCACACGATTAACCACTCATAATTTCTTAGACTGGATAGGAGAAGCCCTAATTCGCCATCCTAGTTTTGATCAAGGTAGCGAAGACCAAACCCAACTTGCTGAATTAAGCGGAGATACGACTAAGTTTGAAGTTCAGTTTAAGACAAAGACAGATCTGCAGAATGTTGCCGTTATGCAGGCTGGAAAGCCCCAAAAAGATTGGTGGCAGAAATTTCAAACGGCTACGCAAAAATTAGATGTCAGTGATCTAAATACGTATCAAATTGATCAAGTTTTAAACTTGAAATATCCGCATAAGGTAGCGACTGAAACAACTGCGTATCAATCTGTATCTGAAGTGAAGCGATTATTTGACGATCCGGATAGTTTGGAAATGACACAGTCCACTGTTGAACGCGATCGAAAGCTAAAAGTGCAGAATCGATATGTTTCAAATGAGCTAGCAACACCAAAATTTTTACAAACTACTGTCAAACCAAAACCAACTGAAATAGGAACGGCCACGCATTTAGTATTACAAGAAATTTCGTTAAAAACGAAGCCTACCGAGGATAGTGTTCGGGATCTGATTGCTAAACTGGTTACCAACAAAGTGTTAAGTCCAGAAGTTGCCAACTTAATTGAAGTTCAGAACATTTTACGATTCTTTGATTCTCAGTTGGGAAACCTACTACTGGCACATCCTGATCGGGTTCACCGAGAAGTACCATTCTCACTACTGATGCCAGCTAACCAATTATTTAGTGGTTTTAAGGACTTCTCGGATACAGAAGAAACGCAAATCCTGATTCACGGAATTATTGATGGTTATATTGTCATCGATAAGCGAGCAATTTTGTTTGACTATAAGACGGACTACGTTAAACCAGGAAGCACAAAAAATGGAGTTCAAAATATCATTAATCGTTATGCCGGCCAGGTTAATTTATACGCGGCAGCATTGACAGATATTTTAAAACTCCCAGTAGAAGAACGCTATTTGTATTTACTTTCAATTGGTGAACTCGTTGAAGTTCATTAAATAAATCACTTTATATAAAAAGTTGATAGGCCAGTCGTAACTCAGATGGATCGTGGTCCATTAATACTGTTCCGCGATAGTCAAAGCCACTTTTGGTTATTAAGTGTTGCATCAGTTTGTTATCGGGGTGAGTATCAATGCGGACCTGATGGTAGCCAAACTGACTTGAAAGCGTGAGTAATCCAGAGATCATCTTTTCAGATAAGTGTTGACCGCGAAAATCTGACGACATGGCAGTACGATGAATAGCGGTGTATTTAGCATCCGCGGCACCTTGCCAAGCACCATCAGCGATCACATCGTAATTTGAATCATGATCGGGGAGTAAGGCTGCTGTTCCCGCGATTTGATTATCAATTATCAGCACATAGCCGCTTTGATTTTTGACATCGGCTTCAAGTGCTTCTAAGTCTGGGTAGCCATCCTGCCACTGATCAATGCCTTGAGCTTTCAGAAATTCTTTAGCAGATGTAATAATTTTTGAAACAGTTGGTAAATCTTCAAGGGTTGTTTTGCGTAAATATGAAACCGTCAATGAAGCCACTTCCTCAATGTTTTTTAAAAATCAATTTTAGCGCAATTTAACTACGCTGTCATTAAAATGATTAATATACGGTAAAAAAGCTTGTTTCTGTAAAACTGAAGTTCAGTTTTCTGGAGACAAGCTTTTTCGATGCAGGTAAATTTTACCTTTTGAGGGCTTTGCTTGTTTGATAGAAAAATGCAGCAAAAAAATAGCATTAGAAAATCAATCTGATTTCCTAATGCTATCCTTTTTAGCCTAGATATTATCTTTGTCATCAACGTGCTTGTTGATCTTTTTAGCTGCTTTATCTTTTACGTCAGCAGCCTTATCTTTAAGCTTACCTTTTTCTTTTTGTGTTTTACCTTCTAACTCTTTGGAATCATCGTGGGTCATTTTCCCAATAGTTTCTTTGGCTTTACCAGCGGCCTTATCTTTTAATGCGTCTAACTTATCATTAGCTTTTGACATTTTGAAAACCTCCTTATGGTTTATATAATTATTATCTTTGATTTTGGGGGAATCGTCAATGTGTTTGCTTATGAATGGAATAATGTTGGAGTGTAAATAGTTGAAACTCAAACTGTAAGTATTATAATTACAATTGAAATCAAGAAAGGGGTTTTCTAAATGAGTAAAGTTATTATTTTGGGGGCAGCTGGACACATTGCACGCCTGGCCGCAAAGCAATTAATTAAAGAAACAGATGATCAATTAAAGTTGTTTGTCCGCCATCCTAAGAAGTTGACCGATGTTGATAAGAATCGTGAAACGGTAGTTGTTGGTGATGTAAATAATGAATCAGAATTAGCAGCTGCATTAAAAGGACAAGATTTGGTGTATGCCAACTTAGGTCCGGATGATACGGATAAAATGATTCCTCATATTGTGAATGCCATGCATGAAGCTGGCTTGAAACGGTTGATCTGGATTTCAACTTTAGGTGTGTTCGATGAGGTTCCTGGTAAGTTTGGTGATTGGAATAAACAAATGCTCAATCCGAGTGGTTATCTTCCAACTCAATCCAAGGCAGCTAGTGAAATTGAAGCTTCCGACTTGGATTACACGATTATTCGTCCCAACTGGTTAACAAATAAGGATGAAGTGGATTATGAAGTGACGGGCCGCCATGATGAGATGAAGGGGACTGAAGTTTCGCGTAAGTCAGTAGCAGATTATGTGGTCAAACTTGTTCAGAATCCCAAAAAAGATGTTCGGACATCTATAGGGTTAAACAAACCAAATACAGATGGTGATAAACCAAGTTTTTATTAGAATTTATAAAAAATGATCAATTGAAAGTCGGGTAAAATTCCGAATCAATTGATCATTTTTTTAACTATTAAATTATTTTTGACTTAAAATCATGGGTTGCTGGATCATATGCGTGTTTATAAAGTAAGTTTTCGTGTTTTTCGAAGAAGACGTTACTGTATTGGGGATCAAGATAGAAAAATGAGCTATCTTCACCGTTTTTAAACAAAATACCGGCCTCAGGATCCGTGACTTCTGTCAATGAGGCAGTGGGAGTTGCTAGATGAGAAGCGATATATTTTTTAATCAATCGATAGTTCATGGTTAGTTTTCCTCGTTTGAAATTGTATTAGTCGTCGTTGTTTCATCAGTGTTGAGAATGTATTTACTCAAAATATCTGACGAAATTCCGGGCGTCTTTTTGATGATAAATTGCGCCACTTGTGAATCTGAAAGCTGGGCTTGATAAGTGTCGTTGGGCAGAAATTGGCTCACAATTAATAGAATAAAAATGACAAAATAAGCAATCACAAGGCTAATAAGGCCACCTGCCAGTCCGTTGACTTGTTTAATGACCGGAATCCACGTGATTAAACGGGACCAGCGTGCGATCAGACGCACTAATAGCCAGCCAATGGCCATGAGAATGAAAAATGAAACGGAGCTCATCATGGCAGTGCTGCTGGTGGAGCTTTGGTCACTGCTAAAAGTTGTGGATAGGAACTCGGCAACTGGCGTACAAAGGACTTTGGCAAAGATAAAGACGGCAAAATAACCGATTGTATACAGAAGCTCGATAACAAATCCTTTATGGAGCCCACTGATGAATTTCCATAATAATATAGCAAGAATGATAATCGAGAGAAGCATCACGCAACCTCCTTTAAAATGAATACTCTGAATTTACCATATTTCACAAAGAATTGCTTGTGGGTAGTGGAAACTTAATACAATTTAAATGAGTGTGGCAAGGATGTGGGAGATTGCTGGGAATGAAAAATCAGTATCCATAGAAGCTGTAATGGATACCGATTTACATATATTGTATCAGTCTTTTCGAGTGCTTCCTATAGTTTTGAGTGTACCATCTTTTATGGGTTCAGATGAGCATTCTAAGGCAGATTCAGCTTGTTTTTCATATGGGGAATTGTATGTAACTGTGAAGGTAAAGACACGTAAGGGTTGATTTTTATTTTTGCTGTTACTGCTTGTCAAAAAACAGCAAAACGTGTACCATTGTTTTGTAAACAAAAAATAACTAGGGATGTTCCTCCCCAGTCTGTGTGGTCAGTATATGATTGCAACTTGTAAAATAACTTGTTAGCGCTGATTGTTAATAGATTGCTCTATCTTAAACCGTTGCCTCCAAGCAAAGCGGTTTTTTATTTTGTCTACAAAACCTTACATACCATAAGTGTTAAACACAACACGATAATAATAATTGTACCTAAAACACCAAACTGTACACGTTCTGAAAGACCATGCATAGCATTAATAGTTTCAGGGAACCATCTAAATTTTGGTAACACTGGATAGACGCTGTCCCCAGTACTCCACATAATTAAATGTCAAAACAAAAAGTTTTTGCATTGGCATCGCCTCCGTTTTTAAATTTCAGCGCTACCATGCAATTTCACAAATACACTTATCACAATAATAAGGATAGCACAAAAAAAGTTAAAATAAGGTCTTGAAATTAAGTGGTAAATGGTATTGGTTTTTAAGATTAATGTTATTGACTGTCACCACAAAAAAATTGTTATCCAAAATGGATAACAGTTATTCCCGACCGCAAGGGCTTATTAAATTATCTTAAGTTATTTCGTGAATGTCCTTTGATGATTAAAAAACAATACAAAACTAAATAAAAAGACTGATACAGCAGGCATTTAAGCCACATGTCTGTATCAGTATTTTCCTATCAATGGACCCTAACGGTTTTGACACCACTAATTGATAAAATGTTTTAACACCGCGGATAAGCAAGGCTTTACAGGTCGCTTGAAATTATTATACTGTCATTTTTACTGTCATTTACTAGAAATTCATGTAATTTTCGAACTTTTCAACGGCTTCATCATTCTGCTTTTTAGTGACATGAGTGTAAATATCGAGCGTTGTTTTTACGTCTGAATGCCCTAATCGTTCTTGAACTTCTTTAATGCTTGCACCTGCTGAAAATAAAGCAGACGCATGAGAATGTCTGAAACCATGAATAGTGATTTTGTGTAGCTTACTTTTGGTTATCAAAGGTGTCAACCATTTAGCGGGCGTGTTCAAAGACTTATATTTATTCTTGCTATTGGCGAATAAAAGTTGTCCTTTATGCAAGGTATTAAAGCCAAGCATTAAATAATACTTACGTTGTTCTTTACGCCACATCTTCAAGTAATGAACGGTCTGTTTATCTAGTTTAATAGTACGCTGACTTTTACGCGTTTTAGGTGCCTGTATGATCTGAACGCCTTTCATTCCTTGTGTGAGGGTCTTGTTAATTCTCAAAGTTTCCTGTGAGAAATTAATATCATCCCACGTGAGAGCTAAACATTCCCCACGCCGTACACCAGTGAATGCAAGCACCCTAAAAAGCGTGTACTTTTCGGTGTCGGTAGTGGGATCAATACAAGTGAAGAACTGTTTCATTTCTTGTTTGTCCCAAAAATTAGGGGTCTTGTCTCCGTACTCTGTGGGCTTCTTAGGGATGTTTACAAGATTAGTTGGGTTGCGGTCAATGTATTCATGTTTAACGGCGTAATAAAAGACCATAGATGTGTAGTTATACCATTTACGATAGTTATAACTAGCAATCTTAAACCAGTCGTTAATGGCCTTTTGACATTGAGCGATTGAGATTGTTCGAATGCGTTTATTGCCAAAATACGGTAAGATATGATTATCGAACATTTTTGAAACCCGAGCCAATGTGCTCTCACGAACGGTATTTTCATATGCTTGATACCATTGTTCATAAACTTTCGAAAACAGAATATTATTATCTTGTTGAATGCCACCTTGTGAGATTTCAAGTTCTAGCCTTGAAGCCTCTAGAGTGGCCTTTTTTTGTGTTTTAAACCCACGTCTGCTTAAATGCCTAGGTTTTCCAGTCTGCGGATTAACACCGGCATATAACTGAAATCCATAGCGTAAACCGTCTTTAGTTTCATAACTTTTAATACTTGCCATGTTACATTATCCCTTTCGTACCGTGGCGGGTTTTCAGGGATGAGCCCAAGCTTTTAATGTCATCGTGAGTATTGGACAATACTTTAATATGCTTTTGTTGAAACAAAAAGAAACTTTTGTTGCTTATTATTGTATTTCCAGTAAGAAAACTGATTAGCAGAAGCATCAAATTGTGTCCAACCGCTATGGTTGTCGATGTATGGCATAGGTTTTTCAGTTGAAATAATACCATCATTCAGATCATTTCGAAAATAAGCAGATGGGACTGCCGTAGGTGTTCCGTTTGTCGGGATGATTGAATAAGCTATATCAGTTTGTACTACGTCATAACTAGTATTACCAGCCTGTATTTCTGTGATTTCTTTCGATTTGTTAATGTCTTGTATAGTTAAACCTGAAATCTTTGTGCCAGCTGGAATATTTGTTCCGTTATCAGTAAAAAGTTCCCTGTAAGTTACGTAAGTTTCAGTTGGATGTTTCAAAGCATATTCAGAACCATTATCATAAATATATTTTGTATTGTTCATTGAAAAACTGGAAGTGGAAAATTTAGAATTCTTTATAATAAAACTTATTTTTGTGCCTAGTTTTAAAGCAGGCATACTAAGTTTAAATCTTTGTAACATACCCACACCTGTGTATGACACACCTGAAATATGTTTAGCGGTGGCTATTTTTTTATTGCCGACGTAAGCATAAAGTTTAGAATTTAGTGGTGCGTCAACCACAACTTTTGAAGCAGATGTTGAACGAACAAAACTTGGCTTTTCAAAAAGCACACGATTTGCTACTTTGACATTTTTAGAAATAGTTTTGTAACCACTTTTTGAGCTCTGGACAGTAATGGTCCATTTTGGTGTAACTTTTTTTGTATTAACTGTGAAACTGCCTTTAGAATTCGCATATGTTTTTCCTAAAATAGTTTTTCCGTGTTTAACAGTTATTAAAGCCTTATTTTTTGTTGTTCCAACTAATTTAGACGTCTCATCAGTAATATATTTGGTAGTTAGCTTTAGGCTATTTGTTTTGGGTACATATTTAGATACCTTGATGCTCTTGGAAATAGTTTTGTATTTCTTTTTCGAACTCTGGATTTTAATGGTCCATTTTGGAGCTATTTTTTTTATTTTAACTGTGAAATTACCTTTTGAACTGGCATGATCTTTTCCAAGTGTAGTTTTCCCGTGTTTGATACTAATTAAAGCATTACTCTTTGTTTTCCCGCTTATTTTTGTTGTTTCGTTTGTTATGTGTGTTGTAATTTTTAAACTATTTGATTTTAATCTACTTTTTGCGTTTGTAGATCCCATTCCAATTAACATAAAAACTGACAAGGAAGCTAGTAGTACCGCGAATTTTTTCATTTTTGATCTCCTATAATGTAATTAAAGTTTTCAAAAAGCTTTTAATGTCATCATGAGTATTGGACAAGACTTTAATTTGAAAAGTAATTAGTTATTTATTCGTGTTCTTGATCAATAATATTCTTAACTTGTTTATCAAAATCAGATGTTATTTTTTGAGTTTTATTAAATTCATCATATTCTTTTGAAGCTTTGCTTTTAGCGTTCTTCATTGAGATAGAGCCATTATCTGGCAGTATCGCATATTCTCGGAACGATAAGAAACGATCAATGCTATCAGAGAACTCTTGCATAGTAAAAGTATTATGCCGTTCGGTCAGATCTTCAACATAATCAAAATAGCTAGACACATTACGTTCAAGTTTCCTAATTTGATCTTTATCTAGATAATTTTTAGCAACTTTAGTATCGGACTTTAAAACTCTACCGTTGGGTGAATTTTTCCACGTGGTCAGTCCCATATGTGGCTTGTTATGGTCAGCATGCTTGTAAATGATTTCGGCACCTGTTTGCCCTGTAATAGCATAGTGAAATTTATTTTGTACAGTTGCATAGAAATTCTTGGTTACAGGGCTTTTGGGGTCATAATCTGAACTGATCTCGGCAAATATATCTGTGACCTTTTGCCATACTCTTCTTTCACTGGCACGAATTGAACGTACTCTTTCAAGCAGTTCGTCAAAGTAATCTTTATCAAGTAAGTTAGATCCTTGTTTTAACCGTTCGTCATCAATAGCAAAGCCCTTTATCATATATTCATCAAGTGTTTGGGTAGCCCACTGACGGAAGTGAGTAGCTTGTATAGAATTAACGCGATAACCAACTGAAATAATGGCATCTAAATTATAAAAAGAAGTTTTACGAGTGACATCCCTACCACCTTCGTTTTGAACGGTTTCCATTTTGGAAATAGTTTCATTTTCCTTTAATTCGCCTGATTCAAAAATGTTTTTTAAATGCTTATTAACGGCGGGAGTTCCAACTCCGAATAATTCGGCTATTGATTTTTGAGTAGCCCAGATGGTTTCATCACTGATAATAACATCAATACTGACATCTCTATTGTCAGTTTTGTAGAGTAAAAACTTAGTTTTTTCGTTACTCATTAGTTTCCTCCATTTCTAAAGCAGGTCTTTAAAAAACTAGCAATACTAGACCTGCTTCTTTGTTTTCCTACGTCTGTACTTTCTCGCATGAAAAACACTATGTTTAACTTTCTTCATTACTTAAATATTTATCTTTATCCATTTCATAATTAAATTTAAGCTCGCTAACTTGTTCATTCATTTTCATCACTAACTCGCCTAACTTGGCATCGTAATAACCTTCAAGTTTATCTTTTGTTGTTTTTTCTATAGGTGAATTTTGAGTATCCTTTAAATATTCCTCAAAGGAATTTGCGGGAGAAAAACTAAAGATGTCAAAATCACTTAAGTAGTTCATAAGAGCGCTGGCTTTCCCCTCAAAAGCTCGTTCTTGCTTAACTGACAGTTCAGCGAAAGTACTAGATAACACTTTGATAATTCTTTCATCTTCATATCTAATATTGTCTTTTGTAAGATGGTCTGATATTAATTGATAATTGTCTTCAAATGCATTATCTATATATTGTTTGTAAACACTGTCTGCATCGTTAAACTTTTCGTTTATATACAGGCTTTCCATTAATCCGTGAAAATTAGTTGAAATGTCTAAATAATGTTCAACTATAGTTTTTAGTTGAGAATCTGAAATATTGATCTCTGATAAATATAACTGGTAGACGTATTGTTTATAAGATCCAAACTTTATATAATCCTCGGATACACCAAAGAAATTAGATAATTTTGCTAGATATTCCCGATTTGGTGTTGATCTTCCCTTTTCCCACTCATTCACTGTACTTTTACCCGAAGCACCAACCTTGCTAGCTAGGGTCTCCATACTCAAATTGTTTTGTTGCCTTAAGTTTTGTATACGTTGCCCTATTTGTGATTTGTTTACTTTCAAACTATCCACCTCTTTATACAACTTTATCTAATACGAATTGTACTACTAAGTACAAAATAAGTACATATAAACTATTGCCTTTTGGCTTGATAAGGTTTATATTAGAAGTACAGTATAAGTACAAAGGAGATTTTAAAAATGAGTAAGAAACATAAATATTTTAATTCTGTAAAACGTTTCAGACTTTTTGCGGGGCTTTCTCAAGAAGAACTGGCCGAACAAACAAATATCAAATTAGGAACATTTCAAGCTAAAGAACAAGGCCGCACTTCATTTAACGATAATGAGAAAATGCGAGTTAACCAAATATTATCTAAGTATATTGACAATGTAAGCATTGAGGAACTTTTTTTTAGAGAAAAAGTACAGAATTAGTACTTGAAATTGAGGGCGATTTTTATGGAGTTACAAGTTACTTTACCACCGGAATATGATGAACATCTTAAACAGGAAGTTATGAGCACGATTACCGAGGCGGTACAGGAGGCACGGCGTCAAACGGCCATTGACTCGCCTTGGATCTCGAGTAAACGTACATGCGCTAGATGGTTGGGTGTGAGTGTAGAGACATTAAATGCGTTGATTTTGCAGGGAATGCCAATACACCAGCAAACAGGCAAGAACTTTTTTAACAAGAAAGAAATTACACAATATTTATTAAATAACTAAATCCGTGGCGGGTTAGGGATGTTTAAATTTAGTGAGATTAAAAAGAAGAGGTGATTTGTATGTTTGGTTGGTTTTTATGGTTTGTGGTCACGATTGTAATTAGTTTGTTTGCAGGCGTGGCGTTTGGTATTGGTATCGGGGAAACTCGAGAAATGAACAAACATAATCATTTTATTAAACGGTATTAAGGGATGTATCCCTGTAGAAAGGCAAAATTATGAATGAGAGTACAAAAAAATGCCCGTATAATCTTTGGACGGATTACGGACAAGTAAAACACTGATACAAGTGTGTTTGTACCTTCATTCTATCAAACATGGAGGAATTAACCAATGGATATTTTAAACGAGGTTGCAGAGACAAAGAGAGCACTTAAACAAGATAACAGGACGGTATCAGCCAATATGACAGCACTTGATCTTTTAGATAGTGCGTTTCAAACCATGAGCGATAAAGAACCCGTTTCATTTGTTCGTATGGATCATGAAAAATTAGCAAAATTAGCAGATGAATACAATATGTTTATTTATAAAATGCGATCGGTATTACAAGGCACTGTAGATGACTGGTACAACGGTTCTTCGGGCTACCTTCGTGGTATTGATGCTTTAGAAACGGTTGAGGCACGTGAGGAACGTCTAGAAAAAGTACATACGTTACTAAAACAACGAACAATCATTGAAGATTTTGAAAATATCAGCAAGCAAGATACACACGATATTTTGTTTGAGTATGATTGCTTGCTACATGATATGAGCGTGTTACTAGACGGAGATTACAATGCATTTGATAACGATATGGCATACAGCAAGCATGTTAAAAAAGAGGTGTAACTTATGGCTGACAACAAAACAGAAGAAAGGCCGAATTACTACTCGATTTTGCCCGCTAATGTTCGCTATGATCTTAAACTTTCGGCTAATGCCAAGCTTCTATATAGTGAAATAACTGCTTTATGTAATAAGAGTGGAACATGCTGGTCAACTAATGCCTATTTTGCAAAATTATATCAAGTTAATAACTGGACGGTTTCAAGTTGGATTAATCAACTTAAACAACAAGGATATATATTTGTAAAATTTGAATATTTTCCTAAGACAAAGCAAATCAGTAAAAGAATTATTAGTCTTAATCCAGTAAAAAGCCAAGATAATACCCATAGTGAAAAATCACAAGGGGTCATTAGAAAAATCACAGGGGGGTATAGTGAAAAATCACAAAGAGGTATTGTGAAAAACCCCAAAGAGAATATTACAAGTATTAATACTACAAGTACTAATAAAGATAAAGAAGAAGGCAACTCAAACACAAAAATTAATTCAGAGACGCAAATCGAAAGAAAGGCCGTTTTTGTGTTTTGGGAAAACAATGGTTTTGGTTTAGCATCCCCAACCTTGTATCAAAACATAGATTATGAAGTTGATGACTTTAAAAAATTGGGGTTAGTTGAAACAGTGGCATACGAATTAATTAGATATGCTTTGCGGGTTGCTGTTGATCACAACGCCAGAACATGGAGCTATGTACGAACTATTTTAAGTGGATATCAGCAAAAGAATCTTAAGTCGGTTGAGCAAGTAAAAGCCAGTGAGAAGCAGTTTAAAGCTAAATATGCTAAGCAAAGGCCTTCTTCAAGCAATTCTATTCCTGATCGTGGGGAATATGATAATGATGAGCCATTGCCATTCTAAGGGGATGAAAACAATGTTAGATACTGAAATGAGTGGGCTAGGATTGATATCATCCCGTCAAGAGTTTATTGATACCATGTTCAAAAAAACGGGACAAGCTTGTGAAACTTGTGGTGCACCTATGTATATTTTTAAGGATAACGGTAAAAGCCCAATTTGTTTTGAATGTGGTCAAATGGAACACGAGGGTATTAATTACCGTGAGCAAGAAGCTATTAAAATGACCAAGCAGGCAACTAATCACGAAAAGCAGAAAATGCTGTTAAACAGTTCCTACATGCCTAATACAGGGACTAAATTATTAGAAAAGACGTTTAATGATTTTGAGGTTTATCCCAATGAACAAGAAGCAGATCGAAAAATATTAAGCCAAGCTTTAATAATTTGTGAACGGATCAAGTCGGGAAATATACAAAACTTTGCACTGATTGGGGCTTATGGGGTTGGTAAAACATTGTTAGCCTCTGCAATGTTAACAGATATTAATAATAGTTCTGATCCACAACAGAGCTGTATGTTCGTGAGTGTGCCCGCTCTAATGGACTTAGAACTTAGTTCACGGCTTGGAAATGTTAACCCGTCACAAAGGGATGAGTTTATTCAAAAAAGAAACTTAATTGAAGCTTCACTAGCAAAAGCTGACGTGGTTGTATTTGATGATTTAGGATCAGAAACGACACTCAATGCAGGGGGCAGAGAAGCTAATGACACAGTTCAAAAGGCGTTTTTTAATATTTTAGAGGCACGTAATGACAAGGTAAATATTATTACCACCAATAAGTACGGCAAAGCACTTAAACAAATTTATAACGGTAAAATTATTAGTCGTTTATTTACGCATCACGCTGAAAATGTAATTAATTTCAAAGGATTAAAAGATAAACGAAATGGGTAGCAAGGGACACAGTGCATCCCAATGATAAAACGATATGAATTGAGGTGGAAACATGGAAAATGAACAACCTAAAACTAAAGTTGAGCAGGTTCAAGAATTAATCCCTTATGGTTCAGATCATCCAATTACTGCCAAGCAGATTAGTAAACTTACAGCTATCCCTTTACGCGCTGTGTATGGGATTATCCGTTACTTGCTAGTACATGGCAATTTCCCATTGGGGCGTTAAGAGATGATCACAAACACGGCTATTTCCTCATTACCAGCGAGGAAGAACGACAGACAACACTGGCCCCACTTTGTAGCCATGCTAAAGAGATTGAAGAACGAATTAGCTGTATCAAAACCGTAGAAATTGGATAAAAAGGCAAAAAAATAAGCCACCTTCAAGGTAGCCACGTGATCCGACAATTAATTATATCACGCTACCAAGGGAGTTGGTTTTTTTGTTACAAGTAGATGAAAAACAAACAATGAAGAACGCTAAAACGATTTTAAAACAATATCCACACTATGAACGCATGGCCAGTCGTAAATTTGATGATGAAATAACAAAAGATGCTGTTAAGCATGTTCAGGCCGTTGAAGAAAGCTTAGAGCAACTTGACAAATTAGAGAAATTTATACTTGAGAATCGTTATATTAATTGCTATCGGTTCACGGATGTAGCTAAGCATGTAGGCATGGGAACAAGTCGGTTTAGTGATTACCAGCAAAGGGCATTACTTGAATTTGCAGAGGCATACACACTTGATAACCTTATATCGTTAGCAGGTGCTTAAAAATGGATGAATTAGACCGTCAGTTACTATCCGAGTATCTTTATACTCAAAGCAGAAAAAACACTATTAAAGGACATTTAAAAGAGCTTGAAAGCATCTACCATAATTACTCATTTATTAGTAGTCCATTCGCTTACGAGAGTGATGGAATGACACCCGTCAGACATCCCCCTTTTGACATAATTGTGAATGATTTTGTGGATATGGAACAAGAAGCAAAGCAGTGCCTTCAAATTGAAGACTACAAGCATAGGGAATTTATGAAATATTGGGGTACTCTTAGCCAAGACGAGCAAACATACTTAAAACAAATTATTGGAAAATGTGAGCATCAAAAAAATAATAATGTACTTGAAATTCAAACGTTAAACGAAATACACCAGATTGAGGAAGCAACGGGACATAAGTTTAACCTTTCCTATGATGTTGCTATTGATCAAATTACCAATGTAGATGATGTTCAAAGCACTATGAACCAAGTTTTGGGGATGTTAACTAATGGCCAAGGTTTATAATTTAGAGCCTATTACCAAGAAGGTTAACAGTTTAAAGCCTTTTTCTGATCAACAGAGATTAGTGTCCATGACTAAAACGGGTGTAAATAGTCATAATTTAAAGCCTATGTATGAAGATGATCCTGATAAGTGGCATATATTCATGACTACCAACAATATTGATTACAATAAACCAGCTTATGAGCGTGACTGGAATATAGCAGAGAGAACGCGTATTTTAAGGCAGTGGCGGACGTTAGACAGTAATTTAAGTGAATTACCCGAGGAAGAATTAAAACTAATACAGAGCTTCTATATACGGTTCTCATATCTCAATCAATCCGAGCAAGCTCTTTTAATTAAAACATATCATTCAAAAGAACCGCGTAAGTTAACTACCATACCACGTAGGGAACACACGCTACTACAAAAGATTGTTAATAAATTGGGTAAATTTAAGGATGAACCTAGACAGATTGTTAAGAAATGATAAGGTTACATGCCTATTTACTAAAATAAGGTATGGGCAGATTGGGCAGGCTATAAAAGGCAATGTATTCCAATAAATCAGAGTCCCTAAAAAGGAACGTAAAATCTTTGAAAACCTGTTATTAATTTGGACACATTAGAGCCTTCGAAGAAGCTGAAAGACATAACGAGAATTAAATTTGTGTCATAATTAATCAGTGTTGAGGGCTTGCTGTTCCTAAAAGGTGTTAATCATTCATATTGGTTAACACCTTTTTATTATGGTTTAAAATCAATAAAAGATAACATGATTAGTAATTTGAGTCCTAAAGTATTCATAATTGTGAACAAATATGAACATTTACCCGTATCTAATTAGCCTGCTAAAAACTGTTATGAGTCGTGATACGAGGAGATATTAAAGTGATGTTCACAATTTGCAAAGGCCAGCAACCTGCTATTTCTGTTATACAGAAACTTTTAAAACCTATGGTGAAATATTGATATCATTCGGCAATTTCCGACATTTTGCACAATCTAAAAACCTTACAAAACCTTACATTATTTTTAAACGGCTACCTCAAAAAACCTAGGATAAAATGCTATATGCTTGTATTTGTAGAAACCTTACAAAATTTGACTTTTTGAGAGCATCCTTTAGTTATAGGTACGCCTTTTTTTATAGATACAGAGACGTATTCTAAGGTGGTTTTAGTTTAATCTATATGTGATCGTACATGGTTATGAAGCTGATGAAAGTACAGGCGCACAATGAATCAAGCTATAATGCTATTTTTGAACATATGTGAAAAAATGTTAGGTTTTGTTAGGGTATATGGTCATTTAGATCTAACAAAAAATAAGGGTTATTTAGTGCACATATTTAGAATCGCGAACGTTCGCTAGTTTTACGAGTAAAGGTAATTACCACAAAATACTACATAAAATTGCTTAGAAATGACAAGGTAAGGGATGTTTTTACTTATTTCTACTTGTTTAGTAGAAAACCAATGCTTTGCAAGTTGTAAAGCTATGTTAATGCGGTTCGTAAATTGGTATACTTGCCATTTATAATTTTCAAGAACGCATTAGAAGGATTTTATCCTGATTAGGATGTATTGAAACGTATTGGAACCTTTTGAGTTTTACATTAATTGGTATGAAATGGATTGGTATGCTTGCATATAAGCACATAAAAAGTTAGAATAATACGTGAGCAAAGGTGCATGTCATACTCTTTGCTGATATTTTGATAGATGTCGATACGGTTGAGGTACACCGTGTTGCCTGGAGGAGGCTTTGTATCCTACCACTAGTCGCGATTAAGGACATCTCTTGATCCGTACCCTTTATTTTGATAAATATTTGGCCGTCGATTTTGTATATCGGCGGTCTTTTTTGAAAGTGGGATTTAAGTATCATGCGTGATATGTCTGAAATAGCACTGCATCATTTATTAGTTAGCAATACAAACAAACTAAATTTTAAAGAAATATTAGAGGATTATAGAGAATGTTTTGCAGGTCATGAAGCAGTTATTCAAACCAATTATAATTTGCTTAGTTCAGTTAAGGTTTTATTTAACGAACATGATGTTCCTCACCTTATGGGATGGGAAAAAGTAAGAACAAAACATAAAAATGCTAGTGCAATAATTAATGATATTGATCAAGGTACTTTCACAGCAGAAGTGGCAAGAAAAAGCCATGAATATTTTAGAATCAAAAAAAGAATGCAAAATTATAATTTTATGCATAGAATTTTTATAGATTGTGATATCAATGTATTTGTATATACCCGTGATATGAAACCTAACAGGCTAAAACTTGATATTGTTTTTTGCTACCTTAAAGAGCCAAAAGAAGTAGTTGTACTAGGATTGCGTAAAGCCGAAGGGCGTGATGTTTTTGTGCCAACAACCTTACATACAGAATCTGCAAGGAATAATATTTATTTATGTCGCAAACGAACTCAAATAAATTCATTAGATTGGGAATTTTAGGTAAATAAAAACTGCTATCCAAAATGGATAACAGGCATCCCTGATCGCCACGGTTTATTAGATTATTTTCCTACTGTCATTTATACTGTCATCTGTACCTTGTAATCGGGTTTTTATCAGTTGTCTAAAAAAATAAAAAGGTTGGTATAACAGGCGTTTCAAGCATCCCTGTGTACCAACCTTTTTCTATCAATGGACCCTAACGGATTTGAACCGTCGACCTCTTGCATGCGAAGCAAGCGCTCTCCCAGCTGAGCTAAGGGCCCAAAAAGCTTACTTAATTAGTATACCGCAAAATTAGTGAAGAGAGAATTCAAAATTTAATTGAAATTTTGGAAATGTTTTTGCTTTATGAAAATCATTGAATTATGATTCTTAATCAACTATTGAATTATAAGTATCAATAAAATTAATGTATTTAGCTGACGCGCCCGTGCAAATGCACAAAATTACCACCAATTCAAAACGATTTTCACATTTTCATCATCAAACTAAGATATAATAAAGAAGAAAAGGGTTTCACTAATTGAAACTATTCAAATGGTGAAGCGACCACTTTAATATAAAAAGATTGATTGGAGATGATGACGTGCATACAAAAAAAGCTTTAAAAATCGCCGGCATATCGTTGATTGGTGTGGCAGCCAGCCTAGGCATTAGCAGTTTAGTGAGTTATCAGATGGGAATTATCAATTCTGATGCGCATAAACGACGCGCAATTCGAAATGCCCGTAGTAAAGACAACACGCCAGACACATATAATTGGTATAAGCAACTGATTAAGCAGACGTGGTTTATTCGTGCGGAAGATGGGATTCATTTAGCAGCTGCCTATATTTCAAACAATAGTGATAAGACAGTCATTCTCGCACATGGATACCATCATGCTCATGAACAAATGATTCCATATGCTAAATTATTTATGGATTTGGGCTACAATGTTTTGATGCCAGATGCTCGGGGCCACGGAGTAAGTGACGGAAATATTGTCGGTTTTGGCTGGCTAGATCGGCGTGACTACATTAAATGGATTGAAGAAATCAATTCGCGTAGCAAAACACCTCAAAAAATTGTTTTATTTGGGATCAGCATGGGAGCTGCAACTGTATTGGCCACAGCAGGTGAACCTGATTTACCTGACAATGTAAAAGCTGTAGTGGAAGATAGTGGCTTCAGTTCGGCCCAGAAAGAATTTAGTTATCGTTTAGGGCATCATTTTTATTTACCCCCATTTATTAGCACGTTTGTGAGTTTAATGACGCGAGTTACTGGCGGTTATTCCTTAAAAGAAGCCGATATTGCGCATCAAGCGTCAAATATTACCATCCCAGTGTTGATGATTCATGGGGATGCCGACCGTTACGTGCCGGTTGAAATGATGGCAGAAATTAAAGCATCACTGGCAAAACAATTGCCTAAGGAAAGTCATGAAGTTCCGGGCGCAGATCACGTGGAATCACGCTTAACAGATCCGCAAAAATATCAACAGACCATTGCCCATTTCTTGAAGCAGTGGATAAAAGAGGCTTAATCAATGAAGGATTGCATCCACGAAATATTAGGGTGCAATCCTTTACTGTTTTTTCATGTTTAACTTTTATAAAAAATCAGTTAAGGTCGCAATAGGGCTGGTTTATGTGTGAATTCATATGTTAAACTAATTCGTAATGATTACAAGTTAAGTGTGGTGAATTCAAATGACAGAAATACGACCGAGTTTTTTGATGGTGGTAAATGTCTTTGCGGGAGCAGGGAAAGCTAAGCATATCTGGCAAAAAATTGAAGTTCAATTGAAGGAAGAAAAGGTTGATTATCGGGTAATGATGACCAACCATCCTGGACATGGCGTCCAATTGGCGACTGATTTTGCCCTCCGTCATAAGTATGATGCAAAATGGGTCGTTGTGGCTGTTGGCGGCGATGGAACTTTACATGAAGTTTTAAACGGATTGCATCGTGGTGGGGGCGATCAAATTCCATTAGGTTATATTCCGGCTGGATCTGGAAATGATTTTGCCCGCGGAATCAATTTGCCAACTCAACCGTTAGTGGCGTTGCAAAAACTTCTTGAAGTTCAGCATGCGACTAGCTTAGATGTGGGCGCCTATCAAAATCGATTGGATTCACACGCCACTCTGTTTACAAATAACGTGGGAATTGGGTTTGATGCTTCGGTGGTTCATGCTGCCAATGCTGGTCAAAAAGACCATTTGCGTAAATATCATTTGGAGTCCGGCGCATACGTCTCTTCTTTAATTAAAACCTTTTTCAAACAAAAATCCTTTGGTTTATCTGTAAAAACGGAACAGGATCAGCACCGGTTTAATCGTGCGTTTTTGGTCACGACCACCAATATTAAATATTTTGGTGGTGGGGTTCCGATTATGCCAATTGCTGATTTACATGATGGTAAATTGGACTTAATTGTTGTGGAACAAATTGGCGTGTTACGATTTGTAAAGCTATTTGGTGAAATGCTGACTACTGGTAATCACCTTAAGTCATCTGCTGTTCACCATTTTCGTTCGCAACGATTACATATTCAAACTGATTTACCTGAAAACGGTCAGGTAAATGGTGAAAATATTCAAAAGCAAAAATTTGATCTGAATTTTTGGGTAACTCAGCGACCATTTTGGATTAGTTAAACATTTACAAGTAATGACTAGCGCGTTTAGACAATCGTTGTCTAGACGCGTTTTATGTACACACGTAGAGCTTTCTTTTGCCCTCATAAAATAGTAGAATGAGCAATGTTGCCTATTAAGTAGGGTGGCAACCTAATTTAAATGTAAATGGGGGATTTAAATGAATGCAGCAACCATTTTTGTTCACGGCTTTAATGGTGGCGTGGGCTCAACAAGTCATATGATTTCAGCGGCTCAACATGCAGGTTGGGCCAAACAAATCATGACGGCAACCATTACGCGTTATGGTCGAATCTCTATTACCGGTTCTGAAAAAATGAATGTTAAAAATCCAATTATCCAAGTTTTGTTTGAAAATAATCGTGCTCCAGAGTTTGTTCAAATCAATTGGTTACATAGTTTGTTGATCCTCCTAAAACGAGAGTTCAATGTGATGGAATATAACGGTGTTGGTCACTCTTTAGGTAGCAACGATCTTGTCAATGAAGCGTTAATGTATGGGGATGATTTGCGGGTGCCTAAACTAAAAAAGTTGGTGACCATTGCTGGACCCTTTAATGGGCTTCGTGGTTTCTTGCATGCCAAATCGGTTCCTGCGTTATTAAAGATGGATCATCGTCCCTCGCATCAAACCAGACATTTTAAACGAATGTTGCAGTATCGTGATCATTTTCCAAAGGACGTTCAATTATTCAACGTTGTGGGCAAAGTCGATGGCTACTTGGATAACGATTGTTTCGTGTCAGTGAACTCTGCTCGATCTGTTAAATACTTGTTACACGGAGTTTTAAAGGATTATCGAGAACTCTTAATTACAGGCGAAGAAGGATATCATTGCAGTTTAAATCATAATCCAATGGTTTTTAATGCTCTAAATGAGTTTTTATGGGATGATTATGCGACATTGCCTAATATGCAAACCCGTAATGTGCCAATCAGTGCTTCTGAATTAAATGAAACTAACGCACTAGCTTCGAATGTGGGATAAACCTGCACAAGGGCTATTTTTTTAAGATTTAATTTAGTTTGCTGATTTGAGCCAAATTATATGCTTTTTTAATGAATGGCGTTCAGAATGGAAGATGTGATTAAGTCTATATAGGAGGCAAGTAATGGTAGAAAAAGTAAAAATTGGTAAAACAGATGTGTTGGGAACACCACTTGGCTTAGGAACCAATGCGGTTGGTGGACATAATTTATTCCCTAATTTAAATGACGCTGAGGGAGTTAAAATTGTTAAAACGGCTTTGAATAACGGAATCAACTTTCTAGACACAGCCTATGCCTATGGATTCGGCCGTTCGGAAGAGTTAATTGGTCAGGCAATTCAGGGCTATGATCGTAAAAAAATTGTGATTGCAACCAAGGCTGCACAAACGCCAGGACATCCCGATCAACTAGATAATTCACCTGAGTTTTTAAAACAGGCTGTCGAGGATGCACTTAAACGTTTGAAAACGAGTTATATTGATATTTTCTATATTCATTTTCCAGATGGTAAAACACCGTTAAACGAAGCAGTTAAAGCTTTAGATGAAAAACGACAAGAAGGTAAAATTAAAGCGATTGGGATTTCAAATGTGAGCCTTGATCAGGTTAAAGAAGCCAATAAAGACGGGTTAGTTGATATTGTGGAAAATCAATATAGCTTGATTCATCGGGATGCAGAAAAAGAATTGATGCCTTATTTGAAAGCTAATAACATTTCGTTTGTACCGTTTTTCCCATTGGCATCTGGTTTATTAACTGGAAAGTATTCCAGCGTAGTTTCATTTGCTTCGGATGACATTCGGCATAGTAACCCGGATTTTCGTGGTGAGCGTTTTGCCAAAATTATCAAACAGGTTCAAAAAGTACAACCGATTGCTGATAAATATCAGGCAACCATTGCCCAAATTGCGTTAGCATGGTATATTAAAAATCCAGACGTCACAGTGGTTATTCCGGGCGCCAAACAGGCTAAACAGGTTGAGGCAAACGCAGGTGCGCAAAAAGTTACCCTATCCAAAGAAGAATATGATACAATTAACTCATTGTTCAAAGACTTATAAAAAGTAAGTGTTTGACAACTAAAGTTTAAATTTACGGGAGGAATTATTATGGATGCACAAGAACAACAATTAACGGATCAAGAAATCCTTGATGCGATTAAAACTGGTAAGAAGATGCTATTTTTTACGGCTGGATGGTGCCCTGACTGTGCATTCATTAAGCCAGTAATGCCTGAAATTGAAGCTGAATACGATCAGTACGATTGGATTACAGTAGATCGCGATGCTAATATCAAGATTGCGCAAAAATTCGGCGTTATGGGAATTCCAAGTTTCATCGCCTTAGACAATGGTGAAGAACTCGGCCGTTTTGTTAACGGTGACCGCAAAACTCGTCAAGAAGTCGAAGCGTTTGTGGATAGCATCGGCAAATAAATAATCAAATCATTAAAGTGTAAACAGGATCGACTGTATAATTAATACAGAGGATCCTGTTTTTTAATATTAAAATTTAGGGGAGGTAAGGCTTTAAATGAATGTGACAACACAGCTTGACTTAATTTTGCGGGTATTAATTGCTGGCGCATGTGGTTTTGCGATTGGCTATGAACGTGATGCACGTGCCAAAACTGCTGGGTTACGAACCCACATCATTATTGCTGTGGGTGCAGCGTTGATGATGATCGTGTCAAAGTATGGTTTCATGGATGTCCTTGGTAACAAAGGATTTGAATTGGATCCTTCACGAATTGCTGCACAGATCGTGAGTGGAATTGGGTTTATTGGTGCCGGGACAATCATCGTGAAACATGAAGATGTGAACGGCTTGACAACGGCCACTGGCTTATGGACGACAGCTGGAATTGGCATGGCAATTGGAGCGCGAATGTACGTTGTGGGAATCATTTCTGCTTTATTAGTGCTAGGGACACAAGTGATGTTACATCGAAACTTGAGCTGGCTTCGATTGCCAAATACCAACGAGATAAGATTACAGGTGAAACCCGGTGATCATCATATCTCCATCATTCAAAAGCGACTTCAGGCCGAAGATGTTGAAGTCACAAGTATGCATGTACGAAGAACGGATGAAGTTACAGTTGTTCATTTAGCAGTTCAATCTGAAGGACCGACTGATATGGAGAAACTAACCGCGGTATTGGAAACAATGCCTCAAGTTGTGGATATTGAAATTTATTAATTGCATTTGAAGGACCAACTATTTCCACAAAAATTCTGCAACCAACTTATCAACGTTTGGATTTTCATGGAGGGCACTGTGCTGAGTTACGAAACGATTGCCTGAAATGGTGACGTGGCGATAACTGGCAACGTGATCGGTTACAACGGCTGCCAACGCTTTGTTGCTTTTAAGTGGGACGGCAGTATCAGAGTCCGTGTGGTTCAAATTGCCACCAATATTCAATATCTGGAGGTTTTTAGGAAGATTATCAGCAGCAGTTGCTAAACTATTGGTTGGGGTGATATAGCCAAACGGAGTACCAATGGCGACAAACTTTTTGATGGTGGGATATTGACTAGTTTGAACTTGTTTATTTTCCAAATAAGCTAACACCACGCTACCACCCATTGAATGAGCGATGAAGTCTACATTTTTGATGTGATAAACAGTTTTTAGTTCCTTCATGAAGGCCGGTAAAGTTTGCATCTGTTTTTGAGGATTTGTGTCGTCAGTAAAAGTCAGCTGAATTAATGGATTTTGTGTTAAGGAACCGACTTTTTTAAAATGCGCTTGGCCGTTAGAATCAATATTGACCTGTAGAGCAGCGTGCGCCAGATTTTTGCGATTAAGGCGCCGAATCATCCCATTAAAAGTGTGTTGGCCACCCTTATATCCTGGAATTAAGATAGTGGCCGTGTCTGATTGGGAAACGTTCACGTGATTTAAAGGTGCCTCACGATGATTAATGTAAAAAAGACAGCCGGCAAAAACAGCGACAAGTAAAATGAAAACGCGAATTAAGATTTTTTTCATGTTAACGACCTTTCAAGGGCTTTTAGTTCAACATACCACGCGAAAATGTTAGTGTGAATTTATAGAATTGAAACGTTACGTATATTTAATTAAACGGAGGTAATTTCATGAAAGTATTTGTAATTGGGGCCCATGGACAAATTGGAAAACTATTGGTAGCACAGTTGCTTGATCGGGGAGATGAAGTTGTGGCTGGTATTCGAGATGCCAAACAACGTGACTTTTTTGAAGATCAAGGGGCAGCAACTCAGTTGTTCGATCTAACAGAACAACCTGATGAAATGGCAAAAGTGTTAGCTGGTGTGGATGCAGTCGTTTTTAGCGCTGGATCTGGTGGTAAAACCGGTGATGATCAAACACTACTTATTGACCTAGATGGTGCGGTTAAGAGTATGGAAGCCACACAAAAGGCGGGAATCAAACGATTTGTGATTGTGAGTGCGATGAATGCTGAAGACCGGACTCGTTGGACAGCTATTCAGCCTTATTATGTGGCTAAGCATTATGCCGATCTTTATCTTAAAGATGAAACTAGTTTGGATTACACAATCATCAAACCGGGAGTATTAACAAATGATGCCGGTAAAGGTGGTCTCATTTTAGACCAAACAAAGGGCAAAATTGCCCGTGAAGATGTTGCTGAAACAATTGTCAGTGCCTTGCATAATGACAACACAATCAAAAAAGAATTTGCGATTAGTGAAGGGGAAACACCAATTAATGAAGCAGTAAAACAGGTATAACTTACTGGTATGTAACAGACTAGCAAATATTAAGAAACATGTTCCAAACGAGGTACAACAACCTTATTTGGAACATGTTTTTTATTTGAGAAACACGGTATACACGGGGGTTTGTTAAGTTTATAATGGGTTTGTTGAAAGCGCTTCATGTTAGATAATCTTTGGCCGAAGATTTATTGATTATTATTTATTTTATTGGTTTTTGTCGTAAGCAATTATTATTTGAGGTGTTTTATGAATGATTGGATTAACAACAAACTTTTGCCCCCAATTATGAAGTTTGTTAATACCAAAGCGATCACAGCCTTAAAGAATGGTATGTTAGTCAGTTTGCCATTTATTATGGTTGGATCAATCTTCTTACTGTTAAGTGCATTTCCATGGCCGCCAATTGCTAATTGGATGAATTCAACAGGTTTAACTCCTTATTGGACGCAAGCCTATAATGCTTCATTCGGTGTTTTAGCAATTTTCGCTGTAGTCGGAATTGCTTATAACTGGGTAAAAGATGATGGCTTTGAACCACTACCAGCCGGGATGACGGCTTTGGTAAGTTTCTTCTTAGTTATGAGTCCTACTACAGCTGTTATGAATGCTGCTGGTAAAACAGTTGTTTCAGCTACTCAAGCTCCTACAATGTTAACAGGATTTATTGATCGTACTTGGCTTGGTGGTCAAGGAATGATCGCTGCTATCATTATTGGGTTATTAACTGGTTGGATTTATTCTTGGTTTATCAAGAATCATATTACTATCAAATTACCAGATCAGGTTCCACCAGCAGTTGCAGAATCTTTCGTTGCTTTGATTCCTGCGTTTGTCATTATTACTGGTTGGTTAATCGTTTATATCTTATTTGATGCCACAGCACATACAACAATGACTCAATGGATTTACCAAACTATTCAGACCCCATTACAAGGGATGACAGATTCATTTGGTGGTGTCCTTATCATTTCACTATTGATTCCATTTTTCTGGTTCTTTGGTGTTCATGGTGCGGTTATTGTCAGTGGTATTATGACTCCAATTTTAACTGCAAACAGTTTATCAAATGCTGCAATTCTCAAAGCACATGGGGTTGTTAATGCTGCAAATGGTGGCCATGTCTTTGTTCAATCATTACTTGATCAATTTGGTACGGTTACTGGTTCTGGTATGACGATTGGATTAGTTTTCTTTATGGCATTTTTTGCCAAATCAGTTCAGATGAAGAGTATTGGTCGTTTGTCATTTCTGCCAGGAATCTTCAACATTAACGAACCTGTTTTGTTCGGTGTTCCGGTTGTTATGAACCCAATTTTACTTCTACCATTTATGTTTATGCCTGCAATTTCAATGGGCTCCACATATTGGTTAATTAAATTAGGTGTTATTCCATACTTCACTGGTGTTCAAGTTCCATGGACCACTCCACCAATTATTTCTGGTTTACTAGTTGGTGGCTGGAAGATGATGATTTGGCAAGCAATTGTGTTGGTACTTTCGTTCTTCGTTTACTGGCCTTTTGCTCACAAACAAGATCAAATCTTGTATGGTCAAGAACAGGCTGCTGTAGATTCAGAAGCTCATACCAAAGAAGCTGAAGCTGCTGCAACAACAGAACATGCAACAGACTAATTAGTTAAACTTAAAAGTCTATTTATGGCGATGAAAATCAAAGTGAATAGACTTTTTTATGAAAGTGAATGTAAACAAACAATTTTTAGTAAAACGTTTTCAAAGTGAGTTATACTTGAATTGTACGTTATTACAAAATGAGAGGAGTTCATAAAACATGAGTAAATTAAAGGATGGTTTTCTATGGGGCGGTGCAGTTGCCGCTCATCAACTTGAAGGCGGTTGGCAAGGGTGTTAGTGTCGCAGATGTGATGACAGCGGGCGCCAATGGTGTTCCACGTGAAATCACGGACGGTGTTTTGCCAGGGAAAAACTATCCTAATCATGAAGGCATTGATTTTTACCATCGTTATAAAGAAGATGTGAAGCTTTTTGCTGAAATGGGCTTCAAATGTTTCCGAACCTCCATTGCTTGGACCAGAATTTTTCCAAATGGTGATGAAGATAAGCCTAACGAAGCAGGACTGAGATTTTATGATGATTTATTTGATGAATGTCATAAATATGGCATTGAACCAGTTATCACATTGGCCCATTTTGAGATGCCATATCATCTCATTAAAGAATACGGTGGTTTTGCCAATCGTAAGGTGATTGATTTCTACACGAATTTTGCGGAAGTCTGCTTTAAGCGTTACAAGAACAAAGTTAAATATTGGATGACATTTAATGAAATCGATAATCAAAGCGATTTTAACAGTGAATTTGCGGTAGCAACAAATTCTGGAATTCTATTTAATAACGTGAAGAAGGAAGACCGCGAAGCAACAATGTACCAAGCAGCTCACTATGAATTGGTGGCTAGCGCTAAAGCTGTTAAGTTGGGTCATGAAATTAATCCCGATTTCGAAATTGGGTGCATGATTAATATGACGCCAATTTATCCACTGAATGCGGATCCTAAGAATATTATGTTAGCAGAGCGCATGATGCAACGCCGCTATTGGTTCTCAGATGTGCATGCAAATGGGGTTTATCCAAATAACGTGGAGACTTATTTGCAACGTAAAGGTTATCGTCAAGATATTACTGATGAGGATCGCGAAATTTTGAAACAGGGTACTGTGGATTATATCGGTTTAAGTTACTACAATTCGATGACTGTGAAGGCAGATGGCATTGATTTAGATGGCGATATTAACCCAGAGGAACCTGTGACAAAGAATACAACATTGGAAACTAGTGAATGGGACTGGCCAATTGATCCAGTGGGACTGCGTTATTCATTGAATTGGTTGACGGATCGGTATCATTTGCCATTGTTTATTGTTGAAAATGGTTTGGGTGCGCGTGATAAGGTTGAGGATGACGGCAGTATTCACGATCCATATCGAGTGGACTACTTGCGTGCGCATATTGCTGAGATGGAAAAAGCGGTAGAGCTGGATGGTGTGGATCTGATGGGTTATACGCCATGGGGTTGTATTGATTTGGTTTCGGCAGGAACGGGCCAAATGTCTAAGCGTTATGGCTTTATCTATGTGGATAAGGATGATGATGGTAAGGGAACGTTGAATCGTTCGAAGAAGGACTCATTTGACTGGTATAAGAAAGTGATTGCTAGTAATGGGGAAGATCTGAGATAGAGTGTTCAAGAGAGCGGTAACTTCTGAGCATTAGCATAGATAGTCGAATGATTCGGGTTAGGAATCGTTTGACTATCGTAGCTAAGCGGAGGAAGTTGCTCTCTTTAACACGTTTCAGCTATAAAAGTTCAAAGTAATCAAAATACGAACTTAAGCAGTCGAAAATAGCATCTCGGATCCACAAAATCATTCTAAGTACTAAATCACAAGATCGTTTAAAAAGGGATCTGAACTATAAACGGGCGATCATCTGCTTGTTTTGGCTCGATCCTTTTTCATACATAAAAAATAATACGAGGGAGTTAGGAAAATGAAATATTATATTGGTTTAGACATTGGTGGGACAACCATTAAATGTGGATTAGTAGATGAAACAGGTAAAATTATTGAAAAAGATAGTGTCAAAACGAGTATTAAAGGTGAAGAGATTCTTCAAAACATCGAAACGATTGTGAGTCAGTTTAAATCTGAAAAGCCAATTACGGCCATCGGGGTGAGTGCACCAGGGATTGTTCAAAAAGATGGATTCATGACAACAGGAGGCGCAATTAAGGATTTCTTTGGAATTAATTTGAAAGAGGAAATCGAAAAACGTACGGATATCAAAACAACGGTGGAAAACGATGCGAACGCTGCGGCATTTGCGGAGCAGTGGAAAGGTAATGCGGTTGGATTTCACAATTACTATTGCATGGTTGTCGGTACCGGTATTGGCGGTGGTCTAATTATTAACGATCAGATCTATCGCGGCGGCCACGGTATGGCTGGCGAACTAGGAATGATGTCGGTTATGAATGTGGATAATGATCAGCACCTAGAATTGAATAGTTTGAGTTTTACCGGAGCGACGGTGTTTGGCCTCTTGAACTACTATAATCATCATAGCGATAAGCCAGAGGTTACCGATGCTCGTGTAATTTATGAGCTGGCTGATAAAAAAGATAAACTTGCTTTAGAAAGTTTAGACTTCTTCTACACAGCGCTAGCGAAAGGAATTATTAACCTAATGGTGGCTTTGGATCCAGAAATTGTACTAATTGGTGGTGGTATTTCTGCTAATTCACAATTTATGGAAGGTCTCCAAGCGAAGATTGCAGATTTGAAATCTCGGAATAGCGATGTACGTGATTTGACCTTTGCGGAAGTGAAACCGGCCAAATTACGAAATGATGCTGGCATCATCGGTGCCGTTTACCGTGCAATTCAGGCCAATTAACAAAACGCCTATTACATGTATGAGATAAAGAGCTTGAAGCAACTTAAATTCGTACTTTTAATGGCTGTTTTGGTCACCGTTACCCCCTAGAAAACTGATAATTGTGTTAAAATGTATGTGTAAACATGACAAGGGGGCCCGATCGAATGAAATTGGATTTTTCAGTTGCGGTACACAGTTTATTTTACTTGGAAGCAAACAGCCCTCGTAAGATTGCTAGCCGAGAATTGGCCGCTTCTTTAGATCTGAATGCGGTGGTTATTCGCAATATTCTATCAGTCCTCCATAAAAGAGGTTATATTGAGGGAACAGTAGGGAAAAACGGTGGCTATCAGCTGAAAAAAGCGTTAGCAGATATTAACGTTGGTGAGTTATATGATGTCACAATTCCACCGACTTTAAGCTATGCCCGTTTTATTACCGGCAGATCTGAAGGAATTAACAAAACAGATCAAATTTCTAGTAACATGTCAGAAACGTTGACGGATCTGTTTACGTTAGCAGATGACCAGTATCGTGCATTTTATCATCGTTTCACGTTAGCAGATTTAAAACAAGATTTGTATCATCATGGCTATTTTAAAAAACTAGTCAAAATAAACGATAAGTGAGATGAGTTTTTCTATGGATTATTATGATCAACATGTACATACAGATTTTTCATTTGATTCAGATGAAAAAATGGCGGCGTACTTGAAACTTGCAGGAGATAATTTTGTCAGTACAGAACATCTAGATTTTAAGGATGCTGATGACAAAGATGGTGATGACTTATTTGACTATGATGCTTATTCACGCGAGATTCACCGTTTGGAAGAAGACACGGGCAAACACATTTTTAAAGGTGTGGAAATTGGCTATTTTGCTGGACGCGAAAAAGATATCAAATCGTATTTGAAAAAACATGACTTTGATATTAAGCTTTTGAGTTTCCATCGGGGACCTGATTATGATTTTGATGACAGCATGGTTTCGCAGATGGATCCATTGAAGGTTGCTGACCAGTATTATCGTTTGATGTGGAAAGGAATTAATGCGTTCCATGATGCTGATGTCTTAGCTCATTTTGACTATGGTGTACGCCAACTTAATTTAACTTCAGGAATGTTTGAAACAACGGCCGGAGTGTTGTTGGCTAACATTTTAAAACTCGCTGTACGTTATAATATGGCCTTTGAGTTGAACACCACTAGCATGTATAAGTACCATAACATCGGTTTATATGACTATGCCCTTGAAATTTATAAACAACTTGGTGGCAAACGGTTTACCATTGGCTCCGATGCGCATGATACTACGCAGTATATGCGGAATTACGAAAATGCAGTTGATATGCTGAAGGCTCATGACATTCATCACGTCAATGTCTATCGTAAGAATGCCATGATTATCGTGCCTTTGGATGATGTGGATGAAGGCATTAAGTACTAAAATTAAATGTTTTTTAAATAAATAAGGGACGGAAAATCTAATTTTGATTTTCTGTCCCTTATTTATCGATTTTTGTGTTTTTGTGAGTTTTTTTACGACAAAATGAGGAATGTAACATTTTACCTTCTTCATGTAACGCTTTGCCTTCTTATATTTTTATCACCTTTCTCTTAAGTTTGTGAGAGAAAGGTGGTTTTTTTAATGAAAAGAATATTTTTAGGATTTTTGGTAATGTTTGAGTTGATGGGGGTTAATAATGTGTCAGCAAGTTCTATTTATAAAGTAGCCCATACAACTAGAGGATCTTGGCATGCCAGTTATGAGGTTGTTGTAAGTCATAGTTATGAGGTTGTTGTAAGTCATAGTCAAATTAAATCGGTGAAAAAGGTGAAATATCGTGCCATACTGGGACACTTGACACATGAATATGTTTCAAGACCTAACAAGAGAACTGTGATTTTACATTTAACTCGGAAAACTGGTGGTTCGCTCAAACATGTTGGATTAAAAACACATCTTAGCAAAGGTAAACTAACTACGACTGTTATTTAATTTTCTGAACAGTTGTTGTTCCGGGCATAAACAAAGTATCGTTAATGATAATGTAAGAACTATATAGACTAAATAAGATAATTACAATGCTGATTAATAAAATTATTTTGTGTAGCGTGTGATTCTTATGATTCCTCCAAATGACAAAAAATGGTACAACTGTTCCCAAGAATGGAATGAATGCACTAATCATTAATAAAATTAACATCAAAAGCAATTCTT